>JAGREJ010000310.1 GCA_020446595.1 Novosphingobium sp.
AGCTTCTAGGGCCTGGACTGGCCGCTGCACGAACCGCTATCGCGGATTGGCGCTAGCCTCGATGTAAAGCGCTGAGCGAGCGCCGCGCCTGATTGAACGTCTGCGCCCACAGGCAGACCCTTTCGACTCCTTCAACTGAGGAGTCGAACGATGAATGAGCTTATCCAGATTGGCCCGATCAGCCCGCTGCGCCAGCGGCTGATCGACGACATGACCATGCGCCGCTTCTCGAAGGAGACGCAGCGTAACTATCTTCGCGACGTCGGGCGGTTCGCGACCTGGCTCGGGCGCTCGCCCCACACCGCGAGCGCCGAGGATGTCCGGCAGTTCCAGATCGAACAGCAACAGGCGGGCGTCCCGGCGCCGACGATGAACAGCATCGTCAGTGCGCTGAGGTTCTTCTTCACGCACACGCTCGACCGTCCGGACCTCGCGCGTAAGCTGGTCCGCACCCGGCAGGTTCGCAAGATCCCGGTCGTGCTGACCATGGCCGAGGTGAAGCGGCTGCTCGATGCGACGCGCTCGCTCAAGCACCAGGCCGCGCTCTCGGTCGCTTACGGCGCGGGCTTGCGCGTCGCCGAGGTGTCGGCGCTCAAGGTCAGCGATATCGACAGCAAGCGCATGCTGCTCAGGATCGAGCGCGGTAAAGGCGGCCGATATCGCAACGCCATGCTGCCCGAAGGGCTGCTCCTGCTGCTGCGCGACTGGTGGCGCGCGGGACGGCAGCAGGGCATCCTCGTTCCCGACGGCTGGCTCTTCCCCGGACAGAGCGCTTCGGTGCCGATCAGCACGCGTCAGCTCTACCGCGTCGTCGTCGAAGCTGCGGAGGCGGCCGATATCGACAAGCGCGTCGGTCCACACACCCTGCGCCACAGCTTCGCCACCCACTTGCTCGAGGATGGCGTCGATATCCGCGTCATCCAGGCGCTGCTCGGCCATGCCAAGCTAAACACCACCGCCTTCTACACGCAGGTCGCGACCAAGACGGTACGGTCGATCGTCAGCCCGCTCGACAGGCTCGCGCTGGCATCGCCGAGCGAGAAGGCGCCTGACGGTTAGGGTTCGTGCACGCCTCGCTCGAGGTCGCCGACATCTTCCGTGCTGCTGGCCCTGCGTATCGCATGGCCCATACCGGGCATCTCAGCCTGCATCAGCTCAAGATCATGTCGGCGATCGAACATTGCCGCACCGCCGTTTTGGGTGGCCACGTCGAGGCTTGCACCGACTGCGGGCACTGGCGGATCGCGTACAACAGCTGCCGCAACCGCCACTGCCCCAGATGCCAGGGCGCCGCCGCGCGCAGCTGGCTCGAGGCACGCGAGGCCGATCTCCTCCCGGTCGGTTACTTCCATGTCGTGTTCACCCTGCCTGCTGAGGTCGCCGCGATCGCCTATTACAACAAGGCGCTGGTCTATGACCTCTTGTTCAAGGCCGCGGCCGATACGATGATGACCATCGCCGCTGATCCCAAGCACCTCGGCGCCCGGATCGGCATCACCGCCGTCCTCCATACCTGGGGCTCGGCGCTCACCCATCATCCGCACATCCACATGATCGTGCCCGGCGGCGGCATATCCCGCGATGGAACGCGCTGGATATCGGCGCGCCCCGCCTTCCTGCTCCCGGTCCGCGTCCTTGGCGCGCTCTTCCGACGCCTGTTCCTCACCCGGCTGCGCGCCCTCCATGATCGCGGGCAGCTCGCATTCTACGGCAGCATGTCGGATCTTGCCGAGCGGCGTGCATTCCTGCGGCACCTCTCACCCGTCAGGAAGAAGCGCTGGGTGGTCTATGCCAAGCCGCCATTCGCGGGCCCCGAGGCCGTGCTCGCTTACCTCGCGCGCTACACTCACCGCGTCGCCATATCGAACAGCCGCCTTCTCCGCTTCGACGAGGCCGGGGTCACCTTCCGCTACAAGGATTACCGCAAGGCCGGCGCCACACGGCAGCAGGTCATGACCCTCGCCGCCAACGAGTTCATCCGCCGCTTCCTCCTCCACGCCCTGCCGCGCGGGTTCCACCGGATCCGCCACTATGGCCTCCTCGCCAGCGCACGCCGCAAGGATCATCTCGAACGCGCGCGCCGCCTGCTCGATGTCGCACCTCCGCCGACCGTCGAGCCCGCCAACGATGCAGAGCCCCGACCGACCTGTCCGTGCTGCGGCGGCATCATGATCATCATCGAAGTGTTCGAGCGCCGCTATCAGCCCCGCGCGCCGCCACCGCCATCCCTCGCACCCGGGACACATGCGCCGTGACCCGGCACGGCCTGGCACCGACACGATCCAGCGCGCACCCGCGCCTGGAAGCGGACCCGCTCGCGCCGGTGCTGCCCAATAGCAGACGCCGGAACCGCAAAATCGGACGGTCCGACTTTCAGCGTCCGCTTTCGCGATCTAAATTCAGACGGTCCGATCTCAGATACGTCCGATTTTGGGCAGCAACGTCCAGCACCATGACCTGCGCAAAACAGTTTTCCCCATAGCTCGGCTCATGATCACCGCGGTTCGGGCACCGAAGACTTTCTGACGCCTCCCGGCGTCTGAAACTCTCAACGGTTGAAGACAGTCGGCTTGTGGGACGAGATCGCCAATAGCAGACGTTAGCCGCCGGACTCGCGAGACGGCAGCATGGCTGCGTAGTGGGTCGCGAACCTCGTCTTGAGGTCGATACCTCGCTGCGAGCAGACCAGTCTGCCGGCTTCTCGCCGACCGCAGCCTGAGTTCGGCGAGCCGTTCCGGAATCACCGCCCGATCCTCACCGATCATTCGTGCGACAACGCCCCTATCTTCCATGGCGAGCCCCGCAAAATTACCCGTCGAGACGAGTCCGCGCCGCGCGATATATTTGAAATTGCCCGGGAACTGTGCCCAGAAGGCCGGTTCTAGCGCGATTTCCTCGCGTACCGCGATGATCCCGAGATCGGCGAGGGTTGCCTGCACCTCAGCGACCGCGGCGTCGACCTCGGCAGGCGAGGCGCCGCGGACAGCCGCCGTCATATGATGTTCGCCGAACCCCGAGCGGCCCGCGGCGACCTCGTCCTTGGCGCTCGCCAGTTCGGAGCGGAGGCTGATCGCTTGTCTTCGGCCGAGCGCATCCGCCGCAGCGTCAGGTTCATTCATCGCGGAGCTTCGGCCATTGTGGATCGGTGATACGGGATTGCGTTTCAGTTCAAAGGTCTTGTTCACCAGGCAATGGAAAAACAACGATCAACTTGGTTCATAACGCGCGACTTCGCTCATGTGCTTTCGGAATCGCGAGCCTTCGGCACGGCCGAGGCATCGACGATCCAGTATCGATATACCACTTTCGGCGAGTTGCAGCAGTTCACCGACGCACGCGGCCAGGTCACGGCCTATGTCTATGACGATCGCGGCCTGCGCCTCTATTACAGTGGCTTTGGCGAAGTGCGGCAGGCGGTTCGCTATGCGACGAGCTTCACCGCTTCCGACGCGACGACCACTGCCGATCTCGATACGACGTTCGGGGCCGAGACTGCGGCGCCTCCGGCACGGCGGCTGTCACGACCTTCGAATATGAAAAGCGCGGCCTTGTAACCAAGACGACCGATGTCGAGCGCTGGTACCGGTTCGGCGTCCGCGAGATGGGCTAGATGGGTTATGCGGCTGTCTTGATGGGGCGGCACTCCATCCAAAATGGACACAGTTGTAATCGCTTATTCACTCGGTTTGCCGCGATAATGGAATCGCCGCTCTTGACTGCGCCACGCCGACAAACGATTTGTTAACCATGTTTTGGGGGCATGGTCTTGGGCAACTTAATCGACGCGGCTGCTGCTATACTTTCGAATACCGAAAAGCGGCTGGAAACTATATCTAACAATATAGCAAATACTTCTACGCCGGGGTTTAAGAGAATAATCTCCGGATTCGCGACCGAATCGGGCGAAAATCGCAAAATTGACATCAAGCCCATTCAGACATTGAGGAATGATAGTTCTCAAGGTGTGCTGAAGCAGACGGGGAGTTCCCTGGATATTGCAATTTCAGGTATTGGGTATTTCCTTGTCCGGCGTGAGGATCAATATTTCCTGACCCGGGCCGGCGGCTTCTCGCGCGGTCCCGAAGGGGCGCTGCGGACCGCCGAGGGGTTGGTCCTGCAGCTTGCCGGCGGGGCGGATGCGGCGGTCGAAAGCGACGCGGTGGAAATTCTGGGGGACGGCACGATCCTTGATCGCGGTACCCCGGTCGGGCGGATCGGCGTCTATGCGGCGCCGTCGGACGGCGTGGACCGGGGCGGCGGCCTGATCCGCATCGCGAGCGAGCCCGACCTGGCCGATGAAGGGGCGTATGAGGTCCGGCAGGCGATGCTCGAATCGTCGAATGTCGTGCTGAGCGACGAGATGGTCGCGCTGATGGCGAACACCCGGCAGGCCGAAGGGGGCGCGCAGCTGGTGCGGCTCTACGACCAGCTGATCGGGCAGGCGATCACGACTTTTGCAAGGGCAGGACGATGAACGGGGCCATGGATATCGGCGCGGTGGCGCTGCGCGCGCAGCAGCGTGCGCTCGACACGATCGCCAATAATGTCGCGAATGTGAACACGCCGACTTACAAGCGCGTCGACAGCAGTTTTTCTGAAGTCATGGGGCGGCAGATCCAGCCGGCCAGCCAGACCGCGCTCCTCGCGTCGCGCGAACTGCTGCCGGCGGGCGGCGTCCGCTTTTCGCCGCAGGAAATGCTGTTCGAGCAGGGGGAGCTGCGCGTTACCGGCAATCGGCTCGACCTCGCGGTCGACGGCGCGGGATTTATCGAACTGCTCGGCCCCGACGGCCAGCTCCTGCTATGGCGCGGCGGGCGGCTCCAGATGCTCGACGACGGACTGCTCGCGAGCGACAGCGGCCACGCCCTGCGCGCGAATATTTCGGTCCCCGACGACGCGACCAATCTGACGATCACCGCCGAAGGGGTGGTCAAGGCGGATCTGCCGGCTCTGTTGCAAAGATTGGCGG
>JAGREJ010000311.1 GCA_020446595.1 Novosphingobium sp.
AAGCCCGCGCCATCCAGCCGCTTGGAGACATTGCCCGCCTCGTCGACGCGGATGAAGAAGAACGGCACCCTCGCTTCGCCGGGCCGTTGCAACGTGGTGAGACGATGGGCGACCTGCTCGAAGCTGGCACCGAACTGGCGCGACAGAGCCTCGATGTCGTAGCGGCGTGCCTCCACCGCACGCGCGAACAGACCATAGGGCATCATCAGCGCCGCCGCGCCATAGGCTGCGAGCGCGCGCCTCACCAGCACCTCGGTGGTAGCATCGCCGAAGGCCTCATCGCGCACGATCCGCGAGATTTCGCTACGCAGCGCGGTGTGGGCGATGTGGATCGCCATCTGGTAGTCGCGGCTTGCCCGGTCCAGCGTATCGGCGATCAGCAATTGCTGGTTGTGGCGATCGAAACGGCGCAGCGATCCGGCCATCACATCCGGCGACAGGAAGCGCACCCGCACGCCCTGTTTGCCGATCCAGCCGCCAAGTCCGCCAGCCCCTTCGATTTCGCCCGACAGTGCCTCGGCGCGCCTGTCGAGCTCGTGAAAATAATTGCGCTGGCTGGCCAGGAACTGACGCGCGGCATCGACCTGATCGCCGCGCTCCCCGTCGCCACCACTCACCCGCTGCCGCGCAAGCGCCTCCTGTTCACGGGTGAAGGCGCCGTGGAGCCGCAGCAGCGCCTCCGAAACGCCGGGGAAATTGGTGGCAAGGTCCGCAACTTCGAGCGGGGGCAAGTCGATGTCAGCAAAGATCGGATCGCGCAGCACTTCCGCAATCCGCCGCGAATAGGCCTCGCCATCCTCGCTGGCGAAGTCCTTCACATCGAGGCCGTAGGTGCGCGCCAGCCGCAACAGCATGTCGGCGGTCAGCGGACGCTGGTTGCGTTCGAGCAAGGCAACATAGCTGGGCGAGATGGCGAGATCATCGGCCATCGCCTGCTGGGTCAGACCCAGTTCACGGCGCAGGCGGCGCAGGCGCGGCCCGACGAAAAGCGGTTTGGATTCGGCCATACACAAGGCTTATGTCAATTCATTACATCTTTACAAGGAATATTTGTAATGATTGACAACACGACTCCGGACTACATTCCGCAGATCAACTCGGCTCTGTATCGGGCACCCATCGTCAAACACCATTCCGGGGAATCGCCAAGTGACCTACCAGCAGTCCATCGCCGAGGCCGACCGCACCATTTCGGCCAACACCAAGACCTGGGACGGGATCAGCGCCGAGAACGTCGCGCGCATGCGGCTGCAGAACCGCTTCCAGAGCGGTCTCGACATCGCGCGCTACACCGCCAAGATCATGCGCGCCGACATGGACGCCTACGATGCGGACCCGGCGAACTACACCCAGTCTCTCGGCTGCTGGCACGGCTTCATCGGCCAGCAGAAGATGATTTCCATCAAGAAGCATTTCGGCACCACCAAGGGTCGGTATCTCTACCTCTCGGGCTGGATGGTCGCGGCGCTGCGCAGCGAGTTCGGCCCCCTGCCCGACCAGTCGATGCACGAGAAGACTTCGGTCCCGGCACTGGTCGAGGAGCTTTACACCTTCCTGCGTCAGGCCGACGCACGCGAGCTCGGCATGCTGTTCCGCGATCTCGACAAGGCGCGCGGGGCCGGTGACGAGGTCGAGACCAAGCGCCTCGAAAACGCCATCGACAATTACGAAACGCACATCGTTCCGATCATTGCCGACATCGACGCCGGTTTCGGCAATGCCGAGGCGACCTACCTGCTCGCCAAGAAGTTCATCGAGGCCGGCGCCTGCTGCATCCAGATCGAGAACCAGGTCTCCGACGAGAAGCAGTGCGGCCACCAGGACGGCAAGGTCACGGTCCCGCACGAGGACTTCCTCGCGAAGATCCGGGCGGTTCGTTACGCCTTCATGGAGCTGGGCATCGACGACGGCGTGATCGTCGCGCGCACCGATTCGCTCGGCGCGGGCCTGACCAAGCAGATCGCCTTCAGCCGCGAGCCGGGCGACCTTGGCGACCAATACAATGCGTTCCTCGATTGCGAGGAAGTCGATCCTGCCAATCTTGGCCATAGTGACGTGCTGATCAGCCGCGACGGCAAGCTGATGCGTCCCAAGCGCCTGCCCTCGAACCTTTACCAGTTCCGTTCGGGCACCGGCGAGGACCGCTGCGTCATGGATTGCATCGCCTCGCTCCAGCACGGCGCCGACCTGCTGTGGATCGAGACCGAAAAGCCGCACATCGGCCAGATCGGCGGCATGGTGAACCGCATTCGCGAGGTCATCCCCAACGCCAAGCTGGTCTACAACAATTCGCCCAGCTTCAACTGGACGCTCAATTTCCGCTGGCAGGTCTATGACGACTGGGAGGCCGAAGGCCGCGACGTGTTCGGCTACGATCGCGCCAAGCTGATGAGCATCGATTACGACGACACCGATCTCGCGATCGAGGCGGACGAGCGCATCCGCACGTTCCAGCGCGACGCCGCGCGCGAGGCGGGCATCTTCCACCACCTCATCACCCTGCCGACCTATCACACCGCGGCGCTCTCGACCGACGACCTCGCGCGCCAGTATTTCGGCGATCTGGGCATGCTCGGTTACGTCGCCACGGTGCAGCGTGCCGAAATCCGGCAGGGAATCGCGTGCGTCAAGCACCAGAATATGGCAGGCTCCGACATCGGCGACGATCACAAGGAATACTTCGCCGGAGAGGCTGCCCTGAAGGCGGGCGGCGAGCACAACACCATGAACCAGTTCGCGGCGGCCTGAACCCCGCGTCCTGAACACAACGGAGCCAAGACATGTCCAATCCGACGCGTTCTTTCTCGGTCTTCTCCGAAGAGGACTTCAAGCTGCTGAAGGAAGCAGTGCGGCACTGGATCCAGACCAACGAGGAAAGCGAACAGACCTCGAAATACGCCAATCTCTATCACCGGCTGGGCAGGGCCGCGGGCACGCCCTGAACCTGCTCCACCGGCAACCTACGCCCGCCGCTCTTCCCCCAACGGCGGCGGGCGACCGGAGACCTTTCATGAGTGAACCTGCCCGATCGCGCGCCGTGCTTTCCAACGAGGACTTCAAGCTCCTTCAGGAAGCCGTGCGCTTCTACATCGAGAACCACCAGGACGATCCCGTGTCGTCGAAATACTCCGCGCTCTACCACCGTCTTGGCAGCGCCGGAGGCAGGGGCTGACGCTTCGAAAGTAACG
>JAGREJ010000312.1 GCA_020446595.1 Novosphingobium sp.
TCGCGGCGAAGCCTGTCGGCATCTTCCTTCGACCTGATCTGCTCGACCCAGCCCATATAGCTGATCTGCTTGGCACGCGCCGTATGGCGGGTTTCCAGCGTGCACAGCGTGGCGAGATCGCCAAAACTGTAGCTGCGCCAGAACTCCGTGCGCGCGCGTGAGCGGCTGTGTTCGAGCCATTCCGGCTCGCGCACCGGCATCCATTCGAAATAGGCCCGGATCGAGGCGGCGCGGCGGGCGGCCCAGTCGCCTTCCTTGTCGGGCTGATGGTTCTGCGCGCCCCCTGTCCAGGGATTGTTGGCGCTCTCATGATCGTCCCAGCAGGCGAGCAGCGTGTGCGCCGCATGCATGGCCTGACTGCCGGCGTCGGTCTTGTATTGCGCGTGGCGCTGACGATAGTCGGCAAGCGAGACGATCTCGTTTGCTGGCTGATGCACTCGCCCGATGGTCTTCGCAACGTCGCTGCCCCAGCCGTCGGCTGCGTATTCGTAGATATAGTCGCCGGTGTGCAGCACGAAATCGACATCGGCGTCGCGCGCGATGGCGTCGTAGGCATTGAAATAGCCGAAGGCATAGTTCGAGCAGGACGCGAGCGCGATACCGAGCCGATCGAGCTTCCCTTCGGGCAGAGTGCGTGCACGCCCGGTCCGCGATTCGGTTCCAAGCGCACGAAAGCGATAGAACCACAGACCACCGGGTTCGAGGCCGTCAGCCAGCACCTTGACCGTATGATCGCGCTCCGGCCCGGCCGCGGTCTTGCCCGAACGTACGATGGTTTCGAATCCCGGAGAGGCCGAAACCTCCCATTCGACCTCGATCTCGCCTTCTCCGGTCACCCGCGTCCACAGGACCACGCTTCGTTGCGCAGGGTCGCCGCTCGCCACACCGTGCCGGAAGATCGCGTTGTCCAGCACAGCATGGGCCAGCACGACACGAGGCAATGTCGCAACCGCAGCAGCACCGCCCACGCCTGCAAGCAGCGCGCGACGGGAAACTTCGTGCGAAAGAGGCAGCCTGGTCATGCGGACGGTTCCATAGTGGATTGGCGCCTGTCTGCGGATCGATTGTTGCAATGGCGTGAAACACGCACGACAAGTCCGTGCGACCGCGTATTGCCATGTCCTGCGTTCTGATTTCACAGTTCAGCAGAAACTACCGGACGAAACTGCAGATCGGAATGATTGACCAATCTTCCAGCCTAGGCTGCCTCCACACGATCTTGGTCAAAGCACGGGAATCGCACATCATGAGAGCAAAGAAATCCATCCTTGGCTTGTCCGCTTTGCTCGCGGCCGGGTTTGCGACACTGGCGGGAAGCATTCCCGCGCAGGCTCATTCCATCTGGTTCGCCCAGCGCGCCCGGCAACTGGCGCTGATCTACGGTGTGGGGGCCGACGATCTCGATGCGGTCGGCAGGATGGACAAGGTGACTTCCGTAGCGGGCTACGACGATGCCTGGCAGCCGGTGGAGACCAGCCTGCGCGCATCAGGCCCGATTCCCGTGGTGGATAGCGACGAGCCGGTCGCGGTCGTCGCCGCCATCATGGACTATGGCGACTGGGTGAAGATGCCCGATGGCGAGTGGCATGCCTCGACCCGCAAGGAATATCCAACCGCCGTGATCGGCGAGCACAATTACAAATATGCCGTCCACTATTCGCAGATGCCCAAGGGCGAGACCCCGATGATTCCGGGACACCGGCTGCAGATCGTCCCGGTCGCGGGCATGTTTCCGCAGTCGATGGGAATGCCGGTCATTCTCAAGGCCTATTTCGACGGCAAGCCGGCAGCGGGCGTCCAGATCCTGACCGACTATGTCAACGATCCTGACCAGACCCCGCTGGTGACCGGCGCGGATGGCACCGTGACCTTCCCGGTGCGCAATCAGGGCATCAACGTCATTTGCGCGATCCTGTTGGAAAAACCCGCAGGCAAGTCGCTTTACGATCATTTCGAACACCGCGCGACGCTCTCGTTCGTGCTGCCGCACAAGCCGGAATAAGGAGCATCCCGATGACGAGAATTCGTGACCTCGCGCTCGCTTTCACCGCGCTGTCGCTGGTCCCCACCGCCGCCCTCGCCCACGGCAGCATGAAGCCCTCGCATGGCGGGGTGGTGCAAATGTCGGGCGAGATCATGGTCGAACTGGTGACCAGACCGAAGGTGCTGGAAATCTATGTCACCGAGGAAGACGAGCCGATCCCGGCGAGCGGCTTCGACGGCGCGCTGATCGTCACCGCAGCCGACGGCGCCAAGAGCAAGCTCGCGTTGAGCCCTGCAGGCGGCAACAAGTTCACGTCGGCCAGCCGTCCGCCGAGCGGCGCCAAGGTGGTCGTATCGCTGACCGCGAAAGCGGGCGGCGCGAAAACCTTCGCCACGTTCCGGATGAAGTGAGGCGATGACTGCTTCCGCCTCTGTCAGCCAAACGGCCAAGCTGCGGCGGATTGCAATTGCCTTTATCGTCGTTTTCGCTGCGCTGGCGAGTTCCGCGCTTCACGCGCACGGCGTCGACGAGCAGGACAAGGCCTTCATTGCCGGTGCAAGCGGGGTTCACCTGATCCCCTACATGTATCTCGGCGCCAAACACATGGTGACGGGCTACGATCACCTGCTGTTCCTCGCGGGCGTGATCTTCTTCCTTTACCGGATGCGCGACGTCGGCATCTACGTGACGCTGTTCGCGGTGGGCCACAGCGTCACCCTGCTTGCGGGCGTGTTGTTCGACATCCGCGCCAATCCCTATCTTGTGGACGCAATCATCGGCCTGTCGGTGGTCTACAAGGCGCTCGACAACATGAATGCGTTCCAGACGCTGCTGGGCTGGCGACCGAATCCTAAAGCGGCCGTGCTTGTTTTCGGATTCTTCCACGGCTTCGGCCTTGCGACCAAGATCCAGGACCTCACCATGGGCAAGGACGGACTGGTGCCAAACCTGCTTGCCTTCAATGTCGGTGTCGAACTGGGGCAACTGATGGCACTGGGAGTGATCCTCATCGTCATGAACCTGTGGCGGCTGAGCGACAGCTTCCAGCGTCATGCCCTTGCCGCCAATACCGCGCTGATGAGCGCGGGCTTCATGCTGATCGGATACCAGATGACCGGCTATTTCACGCAAGGAAGCGCGGCATGAGCGAGCAATCGACCGACGCCACCATGCAGGTGGACAAACCCGCGCTCGCCAGAGCCAGCGGCATCGCCCTGGTGCTCGCTGCAATCGTCCTCACACTGTTCGTGCTGCCCGCCGAATACGGTGTGGACCCGACCGGCGCGGGCCGCGCGATGGGAATCGACGGCATGGCGACAGGAGGAGCGGACGACAGTCCGGTCGAAGCAGGTCCGGCATCGAATGCACCAATGAAAACGCCCGATAAGGCAACCATCGCCCGCACCGGCGCATGGCGCGAGGACGAGATGACTATCGATCTCGCGCCGCACAGCGGCAAGGAAATCAAGGCGCACATGAACGCAGGCGACAGCTACGTGTTCGAGTGGTCGTCGCAGGGCGGGCCGGTCAAGGTCGATATGCACGGCGAGAAGCCCGATGCCGCTGAAGGCGAGTTCACCAGCTACTGGGAAGAGCGCGAGCTGGAAGGTGGCAAGGGCGTATTCACCGCACCATTTGAAGGAACACATGGCTGGTACTGGTGCAACAAGGGCGAGACGCCGGTATCGGTTACTGTCCGTGTCGCCGGGTTCCACAAGGATCTGTTCGAGCCGGACGGTAGCTGAAACACGATCGCGGGAGAGCGGGACATGTCATCGATTGCACAATCGCCAGCAGCAGACATGACGCCGTCTGCGCCGCCCGTCACTGCCGATACCGTGAAAGCGCGGACGCGGCTCCTTGCGATCGACGCCCTGCGCGGGCTCGTCATGCTGTTCATGCTCGTCGATCATGTGCGCGAGGCGTTCTATCTGCACCTTCAGGTGAGCGATCCCGTCGATGCGGCGACTACCGATCCGGGACTGTTCTTCACCCGTCTGCTCTCCACCTTCTGCGCGCCCGCCTTCGTCGCGTTGACCGGGCTTTCCGCTTACCTTTACGGCCAGACCCATACCAAGCGCGAGCTTTCGCATTTCCTGTTCACCCGCGGGCTGTTCCTGCTTTTCCTCGAGCTGACCGTGATCGGCTTTGCCTGGCCGACCTCGCCGATCGAGTTCCCNNCCGCACAAGTTCTGGCTTCAGGTGATCTGGGCCATCGGCATTTCGATGATTGCGCTGTCGGTGCTGATCCATCTGCCACGCATGGCGCAGATCGTGCTGGGTCTTGCCATAGTCTGCCTGCACAACCTGCTCGATCCGATCACTTTTGCGCCCGGCGATGCGCTCTATGTCCCCTGGGCGATGATCCATGACCGCACCCTGATCGAACTTGGAAATGGCTACACCGCCAAGACGACCTATCCTGTCCTGCCGTGGATCGGCCTGATCCTGCTCGGATATGTCTCGGGGCCCTGGTTCGGACGCGGAGTCGAGCCGCACGTGCGCGCCAAGCGCCTCGTCTGGCTCGGGCTTTCGCTGGTGATCGGCTTCGTCGTGATCCGCTATCTCAATTTCTATGGCGACAAGCCGTGGTTCCAGGGCGAGAATGCCCTGCGCACGACGATGAGCTTCCTTTCGCTCACCAAGTATCCGCCATCGCTCCTGTTCCTGATGCCGACGGTCGGGGTAGGCTGCCTGCTGCTGGCCCTGTTCGAAAAATATGAGAGCAACTGGTTGCTCCCGCACCTCGCCTTTTTCGGCGGCGCGCCGATGTTCTTCTATATCCTGCACCTTTACGTGCTGAAACTGGTCTATAACGTGGCGGTCGGAATCTACGGCCCGACGAAGGGCGAGGTCTACGGGGTCGACAGCCTCGCCTGGGTGTATATCTGGGTCGCGATCCTCATTCCGGTACTCTACTTCCCGACCCGTTGGTTCGCGGCGCTCAAGCAGCGTCGCCGCGACATCTGGTGGCTGAAATACCTTTGAACGAGGCATGACGGCAGGCAGTTGCTGTCCCCCTGCCCTCGATACCATGGTGGGCCGACAGCGAGGTTGTCCTGCGTTTTGCTAATTGGCCAATTTCCTGCGCGGCAGATTGCGCGGCACCTATCTCCAATTCGTCATATTCCGCTGTTGAAAGGCGCCGTTTCAAACGAACATGCACATCCCGCCAGATAGGCTGCAAGGCTAACAAGAGAGATTGCTGGTATTTTCAGCGTCTGCCACTCCGGGGGCTGTGGCTGAATATTCCAATCAACCCAGAAAATTGCAGGACATTACCAATTCTCTCCAGGGGGTCAGATCATGATGAAATCCAAGTCCGCAGTTTTTGCCGCGCTCCTTTCGAGCACGGCCAGCCTTGCTCTGCCGACGATCGCCAATGCACAAGGCGCCGGTAACGAGGACAGCGCCATCGTCGTAACCGGCCTGCGTCAGCAATACCGGGGAGACGTGCCGCTCACCGATATCCCCCAGAGCGTGCAGACACTCGATGGCGAGCTGCTCAAAGATCTCAACATCACCGGCCTGGATTCCGCTCTCGACCTCGCCAGCGGCATTTCCCGGCAGAACAATTTCGGCGGCCTGTGGGACAGCTTCGCGATCCGTGGCTTTGCAGGCGACGAGAACTTCCCCTCGGGCTTCCTTGTGAACGGCTTCAACGGCGGTCGCGGCTATGGCGGTCCGCGCGATGCCTCGAACATCGAGCGCATCGAAATTCTCAAGGGGCCGAACGGCGCCGTGTTCGGTCGCGGCGAACCGGGCGGTACGGTCAACATCATCACCAAGAAGGCCGACCTCACCGGCGACTTCGGCAGCTTCTCGCTGGCGGCGGGCAGCTTCTCTACTTTCCGTGTCGAAGGGGACTACAACCTTGCGATTTCGGATCAGTTCGCGATCCGCCTGAACGGCGCTGCACAGGACGCGAAGAGCTTCCGCGACAAGCTCAAGTCGAACAAGATCGTCGCTTCGCCATCGTTCCTGTTCGCACCGACCGATCGCACCAAGATCAGCTACGAAATGGAATACGTGAACAACGAAGTTCCGTTCGATCGTGGTGTCGTGGCGGTCGATGGCGTGCTCGGCCTCATTCCCAATTCGCGTTTCCTTGGCGAACCGGGCGATGGCCCCACCAAGGTCAAGGTGCTTGGCCACCAGTTGCAGGTGCAGCAGGAGCTGGGCCGTGACTGGTATCTGCTGATCGGCGCGGGCTATCGTGACACCAGCTTCAAGGGCTACTCAAGCGATCCGGAGCTGGCTGGCGGTCGGCAGACGCTGGAGGAGACCGGCAATTTCCTTGCCCGCCAGCGTCGCCTTCGTGACTACAGCACGAAGAACACGGTCATTCGCGGCGAAATCTCCGGCAAGCTGGATACCGGAGCGATCACCCACCACGTGCTTGTCGGCGCTGACTGGGACAAGTTCGAGCTGGATCTTGTTCAGTTCCGCTTCCGCCCACCGGGCTATACGGCGGGCTCGCCGATCACCGCGAACAACAACGCGATCGACATCTTCAATCCGGTCTATGGCCAGACACCGACACCGACCGCGCTGATCCAGGATCTCGACCAGACGCAAAAGGCCTATGGCATCTATTTCCAGGACCAGATCGACATCGGCGATCGCTTCAAACTGCGCTTCGGCGGGCGCTATGACCACTTCAAGCAGGTAACCGCCGCTGCCGCCGTCGGCAGTGTCGTGGTCAAGAATCGCTTCAGCCCGACCGCCGGTGCGCTGTTCGAGGTCACCGACACGCTCAGCATCTATGGCGGTTACGGCGAGGGCTTCCGCCCCAACAGCGGCACCAACTTCGCGGGCACACCATTCGCGCCGGAAACCAGCAAGTCCTACGAGGCCGGTCTGCGCTATGTCTCGCCTGACAAGGCAATCCAGGCGACGCTGGCCGCCTATACGATGAAGAAGACCAACATCCTCACGTCCGACCCGATCAATGCCGGGTTCTCGGTGGCGGCGGGAAGCGCGCGCAGCCGCGGCATCGAGGCGGATGTGACCGCCATGCTGGCCGACGGGCTGTTCGTAATGGCAAGCTATGCCTTCACCGACGCCGAGTGGACCGAGGCAGGTGCGGACAAGGACTTCGGCCTCACCATCCTGAAGGGCGATCCGCTCATCAACATTCCCAAGCACACCGCGAACCTGCTGGTGACCAAGGAATTCGAGATTGGCGAGACCGGCAAGTTCACACTGGGCGCGGGCGTCAACCACATCAGCAAGCGGCTCGGCGAGACGGGAACGCCGTTCTACCTGCCGAGCTATACGCTGGTGCGAGCACTCGCCAGCTATGAGCCGAGCGAAGCGGTCAAGATCAGCCTCGATGTGACCAACCTGTTCGACAAGCGTTATTACCCGGCGAGCTATCACCGCTACTGGGTGGCGCCGGGTGCGCCGCGCGCTATCACCGGAAAGCTCGCGTTCTTCTTCTGATTGGCCCGAAGCGATCAGTCCCCGGCCGGGCAGCAAGTGGCCAGCCGGGGGCTGTTCGGGCATAGCGGGACATGGCGAAACCTCCCCTCCTGCTCAAGTCCCATCGCTGGATCGCGCTGGCCTTCGCGCCATTGCTGCTGTTGCAGGCCATGACTGGCGTCGCCCTGCTGTTTCGCGACGAGCTGACTGCGTTGGCCGTTCCGGTGGAGGTACAGGCGGCAAGGCAAGCGCCGCTGTCGACGATGGTGGAAGCGGCGAAGCATTCATTTCCCGAAACGCGGCTGACGCGCTTGTTCTTCCCGATCGACGACAGGAGCGCCGCCTTTGCGCAGCTTGAAGGCGCGGACGGTGCCCTGCGCTTCGCAGCGATCGACCCGGCCGATGGCAAAGTGATTTCTGCTGGATCGATCTGGCGTTACCCGTTCGAGGCGGTGTTGCAGATTCACTACCGGCTGATCGCCGGATGGGCCGGCCTTGCAGTGGTCGCGCTCAACGGGCTGGCGCTTGTGGTGCTCGCCATGAGCGGGCTGTGGCATTGGTGGCCAAGGGCAAGAAGTCTGACGCGCGAGCTGACGGCCCCGGCGCGCGCGCCTGCCAGACTCAAGCTGCGCATGTGGCACCGGTCGCTGGGCGCGGTTCTCGCGCTGGTGCTGTTGACCACTGCCACGACGGGCATCCTGCTTTCCGCGCCCAACCTGCCCCTGTTTGCGGCTCCGGCTGCACCCTCCGCCGATCACGTCACTCTCGAACCCAATGACCTCGACCGCGCCTTCGATCTCGCACAGTCGAACTATCCGGGCGCTCGTCCGCGCGATGTCCGCTTTGCGCCGGACGGGACGCTGTCGTTCAACTTCTTCGCTCCTCGCGGCGGCAAATGGGCCGTGGACGTGGTCACGGTCTCGGCTACCCGGCAGCAGGTGACCGCAAGACTTCCCCTCGAAAAGAACCCTGCGCTCTGGCTGATCACCCTACCGATCCACACCGGCGACCTCATCGGTCCGGCGGGGCGATGGCCGATGCTTGCCGCGGCACTGGCCCTGATGGTTCTGACGATCAGCGGGCCACTGATGTGGTGGCGATCACGCGGGAAACGGAGACAGGCATGACCGCGATTCTGCACACTGGCGATCCCGAGCGTGGCGTGCTCTGGCAGGGCGTTTTCGCCGAGCAAATGCCGGAGGTGCAATTCCTATGCAGTCCCGATGCAGGTGCGTTACAGGATGTGCGCTACCTGATCGCCTGGACGCTCGATGCGGGTCTGATCGCGCGCCTGCCAAATCTCGAAGTGCTGTTCTCGATTGGCGCGGGCGTCGATCAGCTCGATCTGTCGCTGGTGCCACCGCACGTTCGCGTGGTGCGCATGATCGAGAGCGGCATCACCACGACCATGGTCGAATATGTCGCCATGGCAGCGCTGATGCTGCACCGGGACATTCCGTTTTACCTGTCCGAGCAGCGCGAAGGCCGATGGTCACACGCCGATGTTCTGCTGTGCTCCGAGCGCACGGTCGGCGTGATGGGGCTTGGCGAACTCGGCAAGGCCTCGCTCCAGCGCCTGCGCGAGCAAGATTTCCGGACACTGGGCTGGAGCCGGAGCGGCGCGGAGATCGAAGGCACCCGGTGCTACTCTGGCGATGAACAGCTCGGTGCATTTCTTGGCCAGTGCGACATTCTCGTCTGCCTCCTCCCCCTCACCGATGAGACCAGAGGCATTCTCTCTCGTGAGCTTTTCACCAGACTGCCACGCGGTGCCAGCCTCATAAATGTCGCGCGTGGCGGCCATCTGGTCGAGCCTGACCTGCTCGAAGCGCTCGACAGTGGCCAGTTGCGCTATGCCATGCTCGACGTTGCCGACCCGGAACCGCTTCCCGCAGGTCATCCGTTCTACGGGCACCCCGCGATCATGCTCACGCCGCACATCGCCGGAGTGACACGAAAGGACACTGCGGTTCATTCGCTGATCGCCAATGTCCGGCGCGCCCTGGCAGGCGAACCCTTCGAGGGCGAGGTCGACCGCCAGAGAGGATACTGACCTCCGGCTCAGGCTTGGCTCACGCCAGGTTCTGCCGCACGAGGCTGGCGAACCAGGCAATGCCGTGGGCTGTCACGGCGTCGTTGAAGTCGTAGCCGGGCGTGTGGAGCGCCGGACTGCCCGGCCCCGTGCCCTGCCCCAGCCAGCAATAGGCGCCGGGCACCTGCTCCAGCATGAAGGAGAAATCCTCCGACGTGAAAGCCGCTTCGGGCGCGATCGACGCATCGAGGCCTGCCACCGCAGCCGCCGCTGCCAGTGCCTTGTCGGCGCATTGCGGGGCATTGACCGTCGCGGGATAGTAACGGTCATAGACAGTCTCGACCCCCACGCCGTGGCTCTGTGCCACGCCCGCGACGATGGCGCGCAGCGCCTCCTCGATGCGGTCGCGCACCTGCGGAGCGAAGCTGCGGACCGTTCCCGTCACGCGCACTTCGGAAGGGATGACATTGTGCGCGGTTCCGCCCTGCACCATCGTCACTGACAGAACGGCGGTGTCGGTCGCGGAAACGCGGCGCGAAACGATCGTGTTGAGCTGCTGCACCAGATCGGCGGCGGCAAGGATCGCGTCGGCGCTCTGATGCGGTTGCGCGGCATGGCCACCCTGGCAGGTCAGAACGATCTCGAAGCGGTCCGCCGCCGCCATGATCGGCCCCGCCCGCGTCTGAAATTGTCCGGCGGGGAGCTCCGGCCAGTTGTGCAGGGCATAGACCTCGTCGCAGGGGAAATGCTCGAACAGGCCCTCCTCGATCATCCGGCGCGCGCCGGCGAGCCCCTCCTCTGCGGGCTGGAAGATGAAATGGACCGCGCCATCGAATTCGACCGCCTGCTTGATGTGCCGCGCCGCGCCCAGCAGCATCGCCACGTGTCCGTCGTGTCCGCAGCCATGGAATATTCCGGGATTGGTGCTCGCCCAGGCAAGCCCGGTCTTCTCCTCGAAGCCCAGCGCATCCATGTCGGCGCGCAGGCCGATCGAGCGCGACGACGTGCCTTTGCGCAGAGTCGCGACAACGCCGGTACCGCCCAGC
>JAGREJ010000313.1 GCA_020446595.1 Novosphingobium sp.
GCGCGGCTGCGACTCTCGGCGAGACCGCGCTCCACAAGAAGCTGATCGACGCGAGTCTTGGCGATGGATTGGGGCTTGGGCACGGCGTGTGGAAGATGCGCAACACTTGTGACGAGGCGCTTGTCATTCCATAGGGGACGGATGAAGGCAAATGTTTCCCGCGCGTTGAAGGCGGCTCTCGCCCTGCCGATGGTGCTGGCGCTCGTCTCGTCCTGTTCCGACCGGCGCGTGGTGCCAACCCCTGCGCCGACCGGCACGCCCGCACCGCCGCCGCCGAGGCCAGCGATCGACTGGGAGCATGCCCCGGCCACGCCGGGCGACTGGCAATGGAGCAATGCCGGGGGACGCTCGCAGGCGACATTCGCGCAGGGTCTGCTGCAACTGCGTTGTCAGGGCGGCAACGTGGTTCTGTCGCGGCGCGGCTCGGCGGACCGCGCCGTGCCCATGACGATCTCCACATCGGCAATGACGCGAACCGTCGACGCGCAGGCGACGGCCGCGGGCATTCAGGTCGCTTTCGCTGCGCGCGATCCTTTGCTGGACGCCATGGCCTTCAGCCGCGGCCACTTCGCCGTGGAAGTGCCGGGCGTGGCGGCGGTCTATGCGCCAAGCTGGCCGGAAGTGAGCAGGGTGATCGAGGATTGCCGCTGAGCTTCCAATCGGAGCACCGGGGATAACTCGCGAAGCTTTGATTCTGACGCCAAAAAAAATCTTTGCAAGACTTGTTGTGCAGCGCGGAATGATTCACACATTCGCTCAAGGCAGGGCGGAAATGCACGTTTCCACCGCCCCAGCCGGGAAACCGGCGTTCTGGCTCAACAGCGCGAAAGGAGGTGATCCGATGTCTCATGGTTCAGCATGGAGGTCGGTAAAATCCGTCGCGGAGCATTATTGCTGAAATCTTCCAGTAAGCAGTAGAGGCTTCGCCGGCGGCGCTTTCGGCCGCTGACCATGTGAAGGGCCGCGCCGATTTGCCGGGGCGGCCCTTCTCGCGTCTGTCGTCAATCCACCCTTTCCCTTGGCTGCAATTCCCCCTATCGCCAGTTGCAACCAATGCACTATCCATTTATGTCTTTTCAATTGTTCGTTATGTAATTTTAGTTCAAATACGACCGATCTGAAGCGAGGGATGCCGAAACATGGCGACAGCCGCCAACACCGACCTGCAATTTGCCCACCTGCCCCATTCGTCGCCCGCCTCGCCCGAGCGGCGCGCGGCGGTGCTCGCCGATCCGGGCTTCGGCACCAGCTTTTCCGACCACATGGTGACGATCGAGTGGAGCGAGGATCGTGGCTGGCACGATGCGACGGTCGGTCCGTACGGGCCGATTGCGCTCGATCCGGCTACGGCGGTGCTGCACTATGCGCAGGAGATATTCGAGGGGCTCAAGGCCTATCGCCACTCCGACGGTTCCATCGCCCTGTTCCGGCCCGAGGCGAACGCCGCGCGGTTCAATGCTTCGGCCCGCCGCCTCGCAATGCCCGAGCTGCCCGAAGAGCTGTTCGTCGAATCCGTGCGCCAGATCGTCCTGGCCGACCGCGACTGGTTCCCCACGGTCGAAGGCGGCTCGCTTTACCTGCGCCCCTTCATGTTCGCGACCGAAGCCTTCCTTGGCGTGCGTCCCGCGAAACAGTTCAAATACATGGTGATAGCCAGCCCGGCTGGAAACTACTTCAAGTCGGGTGCGCCCGCCGTCTCGATCTGGGTGAGCGAATATTCGCGCGCCGCGCCCGGCGGCACCGGCGCTGCCAAGTGCGGCGGCAACTACGCCGCGAGCCTCGTCCCCCAGGCCGAAGCCATCGCTCGCGGCCACGACCAGGTGGTGTTCCTCGATGCCGAACAGCACAAGTGGATCGAGGAACTCGGCGGCATGAACCTCTATTTCGTG
>JAGREJ010000314.1:0-133 GCA_020446595.1 Novosphingobium sp.
CCGCGATGGCGGAGATCCAGCTCGGCGACGTGCCGGAAGCCAATGCGGCAAGGCTTGGCGCGGACAAGTGGGCGGTGCGCCACGGCGAAGACGTGCTCAGCTGGCACGCTCTCGCCGAGCGGGCGCGCCGCCG
>JAGREJ010000314.1:330-7411 GCA_020446595.1 Novosphingobium sp.
AATTGCGCCAGACGCTGAACGCCCTGCCGCCTGAGTTTGGCCGCGACCACCCCGACGGATCGCCGCTCGAAACGGTGCTGTCGCCGTGCTGGAAGGTCATGACCTCGGGCGGCTCGACCGGCAGGCCCAAACTCATCGTCGATCACAATCCGGCGAAGCTCGATGGCGCGCTTTACAACCAGCTTGGCCTGCCCGAGGACGGCGTCCTGCTCAATGCCGGGCCGCTCTATCACAACTTCCCCTTCGCGACGGCGCATATCGCCATGGTCAGGGGCTGCTCGGTGGTCGGCATGGAAAAGTTCGACGCCGCGCTGTTCCTCGATCTGGTCGATGAGCACCGCGCGCAATGGGTGACCTTGGTGCCCACGACGATGAACCGGGTGGCACGGCTGCCGCGTGAGGTTCTGGAAAGCCACGACATGTCATCGCTCGAAGCGGTGTGGCACACGGCGGCGCCGATGCCTCCGACGCTCAAGCAATTCTGGATGGACTGGCTCGGGCCCGAGCGCGTGTGGGAAATCTATGGCGGTTCCGAAGGCTTCGCGACGACACAGATCAGCGGCACCGACTGGCTGACCCATCGCGGCTCGGTCGGCAAATGCGTCGGTGGACAGATCCTGATCCGCGCCGAAAGCGGCGAGGCGCTGCCGCCGGGAGAGGTTGGCGAAGTCTACATGCGCCGCGATGGCATGTCACCCGATCAGGCAACCTACCACTATGTCGGGGCCGAATCGCGCCGTCTGCCCGACGGCTTCGAGAGTTTCGGCGATTTCGGCTGGGTCGATGAGGACGGATTTCTCTACATCGCCGACCGGCGGACCGATCTGATCCTGTCGGGCGGGCGCAACATCTATCCGGCGGAAGTGGAATCCGCGCTGCTGAGCAACCCCGCTGTTGCCGAAGCGATTGTCATCGGTCTGCCAGACGCCGATCTGGGCGCGACGGTGCATGCCATCGTCAGGCTTGAGCAAGGCGCCGAAACCAGCGCCGACGACCTGCTCGCCTTCGCGCGCGAGCAACTTGTGGCCTACAAGCTGCCCCGAACCATCGAGTTCACGTCACAGCCGCTCAGGGACGAGATGGGCAAGGCGCGCCGCAGCCGCCTGCGCGAGGAACGGATCGCGGCGATGGAACAGGCCCAGGGCTGATTTCGGGCCCGCCTGTCAATCCGCCGGGTTGTACTTCTGAACGAAGCGCATGGCCTCTTCGAGCATCTGCTTGCGGGTCGCGGCCTTCGACAGCCAGTGGTCTTCCTCGACAAGCGTAACGAATTCGTAGGGCTTACCCGCCCCTTTCAGAGCATCGGCCATGCGGGCGCTCTGATCGAAGGCGACGACGGTGTCATCCTTGCCATGGATCAGCAGGATCGGTGCATCCGCATTGCCCGCGTGCCTGCGCGGCGAGACTTCGGCGAATTTCGACCTGTCGCCGAGAGCCTCGAGATAATTCCGGCGCACAAGCTTGTTTCGTCCGCTCTCGACAAAGCCTGCCCAATACATGTCCTCAAGATCGCTTACCGGAGCGACCGCCACCGCGCACCGGTATAGCCCCTGCTGCAGGGTTACTCCGGCCAGCGCGGCATATCCGCCATAGCTTCCTCCCATGATACAGGCCCGTTTCGGATCGACCACGCCGCGCTTTGCCAGTTCGGCCAGACCGTCCGAAATGTCGCTTTGCATCTTGCGGCCCCACTGTCCGTCGCCCGCATTACGGAACGAAACGTCACGGTTGGTCGAACCGCGAAAGTTGGGCTGGAACACGGCGTAACCCCTCGACGCGAAGGCCTGAGCCCACCAGTCGAATGTTTCGATGTCGTGGCTCGATGGCCCTCCATGCGGCAGCATGACGACAGGCAGGTTTTTCGGCTCGCGGCCGGGCGGAAGTGTAAGAATGCCATCCAGTTCGAGTCCGTCTCCCGCCTTGTAGTCCACGGTCGAGATCGGGCCGACCTGTTCCGGATGGATCGAGGGACGCTCGTAGCCGATCGGATCAGCCCGCATTCTTGTCATGTCGATGGTGTAATAGGTGCCGCTCTCGCCGTTGCCACGCGTCAGCACGATGAACTTGCCGAAGTCCGGGGTCGAATCGACGAGCGTGACATCGAGCTTGGGAAAAGCGCGATAGACCTTGCTGAAGATCTCCTGGAGCCGGGGATCGAACAGCACCGGCTTGGTCCGCATTTCCTCATAAGTGAGATAACCTTGCAGTGTCGAATCGGTCTTGCTGATGAGCAAGGCATCGACCGTGGCATGGGCGAGCGGTTCACTCGGCGCACCACCTGCAAGAGGCACTTCAAACCATCGGAGCATCGCGGCACTGTTGTCCATCACCCGATAGATCAGGCTGGCGTTCGTGCGTCCGAACGAGACCAGCGCCGCATTGCCCATGGGATCAGCGCCGCTGGCGATTTCCTTGCCGCCCGCGTTCCTGATCGACCAGGCGCCGTTTTCCGTCATGTCGAACGTAGCGGCGACATTGCCCCGACCATCGACCAGCCAGTCGCGCCATCTGCCGTCCCTCGCGGCCTCGGAGACCTGCCTGGGCCGGTTGTTCTCCAGATCGACGGCAAACAGGTAGGGGCGACCGTGGTCGAACTCCCAACCGGTCCGGTCGGCGGAACGCTTGTATTTGAGGCCGGCAAAGAAGCCCGTCCACCGCCCCTCGATCCTGCGCAGACCATAGCTGCCGAAGACAGCATTTCCGAGCGCGGCAGAATTGGAAAAAACGACCTCATGCTTGTTGTTCTTAAGATTCAGCGCGATCGCACTGAACAGTTCGGTCTTGTCCGCAGTGAAGCCGAACGGAAGATCGTAGGAATCGCTTTTTTCCAGAACAATGATGTCATTGCCCGCCCACTCCAGACCGCGGACCTTCATATCGCCGATCTGCGTCGTGGAAACCAAAGTCCCGTCTTCGGTAACGAGCAGCTTTCGATCCAGCTTGATGCGGCTGATCGCGGCGATCCGGTTGCCGTTGGGGGAAATCGCCATGTCCTCGACGCCCGGCAGATCGCCGTAAGCATCGAGCGGTGGCGGCTCCTTCGCAAGGGCAGGCGCGGCCATCATCAGCAAACCGCCGAATGCAGCCGCCAGAATCGCTCGCATCGTCAGGCCTCTCCTAATCCAGACCGAGCCCATAGAACCGCGCCGCCGTCCCCGCAAACAGCGCTGACTTTTCGTCCGGGGAAGCGCCCGCGCAGACCCGCTTGAAAGCGTTCCACAACACCGAATAGCTGCCAGAGCCGCCGTCGGTAGGATAATTGCTCTCGAACATACAACGACTTGCGCCAAACGCCCCGATAGCAGCGTCGAACCACGGACGCCATTCTTCGGCAAGTTGCTGCGAGCTTGCAGGCGGCGACTGTCGAAACGAGGGAAAGCCATTGATCGGCATGCCCAGCCCACCGAGTTTCATGAACACGTTCTCGCAGGTAGCCAGCGCGGCGATGTTGGCTTTCCAGCGGGCGAAAACCTCGTCGCTTCGCCCGGCGTAATGCCCGATCCCCAAGGGTGCGCCAGTATGGTCCAGCACGATAGGCACTTGCGGAAAGGCGCGCGCCAGATCGACGAGTTGCGGTATCTGCGGCTCGAACAGCCAGGCGTCATATGTCAGGCCGAGATCGCCAAGCACCGCAAAGCCCTCGCGAAATGTGGGATCGGACATCAGCGCCGGATTGCCATGCGCGAACATGGGAATATGGGGGTCGTGGGTCAGGTGGTTGCGAATGCCTTTGAACCGCCCTCCCCCGGCGGCGATCTGCGCCTCCAGTACATCGCGCACGCAAGCGCCCTGCAACAGCTCTGCATAGCCGACGATTCCGGCGCATGCCCGCAAGGCCCCGAAGCGCCCGCTGGCATAGATGGCAGCGACCCCGTTGGCGAATTCGACCTCGCCGACAGGTTTCATCGCATCCGGACCTTCGGCACGATACATCGAACCGCATTCGGCATAGACCGTGGCCACCAGATTGTGGCCGCAAGTCAGGTCTTCGTGCAGTTCCTCGAACAGGTAGCGCGGCACTTCGCGGCGGACGTGGTTATAGGGGTTTTCATCGCCCTGCCGCGCGGCAGTGTCTTCCGGCAGTTCCAGCCACAGATGGTGGTGCGGATCGACGATTGGCAGATCGGGTTCGAGCGCAAGCTCGGGCGGCAGCTTCGCCATCTCAGAGGCTCGTCCCCGGCCACGGCTCTGTATCGAGCACGGTCACGCGCTGGAGGTGGCGAAACTGGCCGGGATAGTCGAAAGCGGCATAGTGCTGGGTCGAGCGGTTGTCCCACATCACCACGGTGTTTTCCTGCCACGATACGCGGCACTGGTTTTCCGGCACTCTCGCCCTGTCGGACAGCAGCTTTATGAGCGCATAGGATTCGTCGCGCGGCAGCCCTTTGATCGCATGGGTGTAGCTCTGGCTGACATAGAGCACCTTCTCGCCGGTTTCGCGGTGGGTCTGCACGAGCGGGTAGGTCTTGGGCGGATACTTCTCCATGAACTTGGCGATCAGTTCCTCGGTGACATTGGCGTTGTGCAGCACAATGCCGAGATCGAAACGGTGGATGCCCTGCATGTCGGCAATCGCCACCTTGAGCCACGGGGACAGGCGCTCGTAGGCCGCGACCATGTCGGCGATGATGGTGTCTCCGCCGATGCCGGGGCATTTCTTCATGATCGCGATGGCGCCCGCGACCGGCGGATTGGCATAGGGCACGTCCTGATGGAAGAACGCTTCGCTCTCCGAATTGTCCGATCCGTCGCGCTTGATGATCAGCAGTTCGTCGAATGTCTGCTCCGACCCGGCAGGTCGCGGCAGGGCGTCGAGCGGACCGAAATAGCGCCCAAAGCGGACGTGCTGTTCCTCGCTGAGCGGCTGGTCGCGGAACAAGAGGACCTTACGCTTGAGCCAAAGCGCGCGAAGAAATGCGACCGTCTCCGCATCAAGTTCCGCGCAGATATCCAGCCCGGAGACTTCGGTGCCGATGCTGGGCTGCAAGTGGGTGAGCGAGACACCTGCGGGCAGGTCCAGTCCCGTCAACGCGTCAGGCATATGTCGTGCCTTTCTCGTCGGCCGGAATCGGAACGGTGCGGGTCGCCTCGCCGGGTTTCAGGATCGTTCCGGGTGTCTCGCCGGTCCATTCGCCTTGGCGGATGATCTCGGTTCCGCCGACGATCACGTGAGCAATGCCGTTGGCATCGGCATAGAGCCGCGCGCCGCCGCCGGGCAGATCCTCGCGCATGTAGGTTTCGCCCGCGCCGATGCTTTCCGGGTCGAACAGCACCAAGTCTGCATGCCAGCCCGCCGCGATCTGGCCCCGCTCTTTCAGACCCATGAACAGGGCGGGCTTGAGCGTCACCTGATGCACCGCTTCCTCCAGCGTGATGGCGCCATGTTCGCGCGCGCCCGATCCAATCAGTTCGGTGGTGATCGCGAAAGTATCGATCATGTCGAGATGCGCGCCGGCATCGCTGCCGCCGACCACGGTGCGATTGTCTAGCCACAGCTTCGCGCGCTCCGGAAATGCCTCGGGCTTGTCGGGCCGGTAGCCGGGCATGAACACCGTTCGCAGATCGTCGTCCAGCGCGATCCGGACGAACATGTCAAAGGGCTCGCGGCCCTGTTCCTCGGCGATTTCGCCGACCAGCCGGCCTTCGTATGCCTTGTTGGCATCGCTATGCACCGAAGCGACTTTCATCGCGCCGAAGTTGCCCATGCTTGCCATGACGCCGGTCATCTGCGCCGCGCCGGCCTTCAGCCGCTCACGCCACGCCGGATCGACCAGCGCCGCCTTGCGCTCGTCCAGCGACAATTTGAACAGCGCGCCCCATTCCGGCATCGTGTTGAGCAGAGTGCCGGTGATGAAGTTCACGCGGGTTCGCGGCGTTTGCGGCAGGGTCAGGCCGACCACTCTCGCGCCAGCCTCTTCGGCATGGTCGCTGGCGCCAAGCTGCATATCGACGCGTTCGTATTCGTCAGGGGTGAGCTGCGACAGGCTCATCAGGTTCCAGTTGACCGGACGCCGCGCCGCCAGTGAAACTTCTGTCAGTATCTCATAGGTTTCCGGCGTGAAGTTGAGGCTGGGCGGAGCAATCTCGGCTATCGTGCCTTCGAACTCCGGCAGCACACCATAGAGCTGCAACACCTCGTCCATGCTGGCATGCCGCGAGGGGACGGGATCGGAATTGCCATCGAAATGGGTTTCCGAAAGGCTGGTCGAAAAGCCGAGCGCGCCCTGCCCGATGGCCTCGCGTAGCAGGCCCTTCATCGTGTCGATCTCGGCCTGCGTCGCCTTGTCGCCCACGGCGCGCTCGCCCATCACCTTGCGCCGCAAGGCCGAATGGCCGCAAAGGAATCCGGCATTGATTGCCAGCTTGCCTTCGAGCCTGCCAAGATATTCGCCGAAGCTCTCCCAGTCCCACGGCACGCCATGTTCGAGCGATTCGATCGGCATGCCCTCGACTCGCGCCAGCATCGGCATGAGATAGGGTGCGGTCTCAGGCGTCAGCGGCGCGATGGAAAAGCCGCAGAACCCGCCGAAAACCGTCGTTACACCGTGGAACGAGCTCGGGCTGAGCGTCGGGTCCCAGAACGCCTGCGCATCGTAATGGGTGTGCACGTCGAGGAATCCCGGCGCGACGATCAGGCCGCTTGCGTCGATCGTCTCGCGCGCGTCGAGACGATCCTGTGAAATGGCTACAATCCGCCCGCCAGAGACATAGACATTGGCTGCATAACGCAGCGCACCGGTGCCATCGATCACCGTGCCGCCCAGAATCGCCAGATCGTGCATCGGTTGCTCCTCTCGTGGCGACATGATTCCAGATGCGACAGCCGCGCTCAAGCCGGTTGCATCACCGCGCCGACATGTCCGGTGCGCCGCGCAGTTCGTTGCCGCCATCGACCGCGAAGCTCTGCCCGGTGGTCCACGACGCTTCCGGGCCGACAAGAAAGCGCACAGCCTCGGCCACTTCCTCCGGCTCTCCGGCGCGGCCCAGCGGGATGCGCTCGGTAAACCGCTTCATCATCTCGGCATTGGCGAACAGGCCCGGCGTTGCGCCGGTCCGGGTCAGGCCGGGGCGCACGGCGTTG
>JAGREJ010000315.1 GCA_020446595.1 Novosphingobium sp.
CCGAACGCCGCCTTCCGCTCGAACAGGCGAGCAACTTCCGCGACGTGGGCGGTTATGTCACCAAGGACGGCAAGACGGTTCGCTGGGGCAAGGCGTTCCGTTCGGGCGCGATGCCGCTGCTGACCGAAGCCGACTATGCGCAGATCGGCGGCCTCGGACTCGACGCCGTGGTCGACCTGCGCTCGCTCGAGGAACGCCAGCTTACCGCCGACGTGGTCGATGACAGGACCGGGGCGCTGTTCATCGCCAACGACTATTCGATGCGCACGCTGTTCGCGGGCATGCAGCAGCCCGGCGGCGAGAACATGTACAAGGGCATGGAAGTGCTGCTCGTGCCGCAATTGCGCTCACTCTACCGGCGGATCATGGCCCAGGAAGGCGCGGTGCTCTATCACTGTTCGGCCGGGCAGGATCGCACCGGTATCGCCACCGCCCTGCTTTACGATTTCCTCGGCGTCGACCGGGAGACGATCATCAAGGACTATCACCTCTCGACCGAATGGCGCGATCCGCGCTGGGAAATGCCGAAGTTCGATCCCAAGGACTTTGCCGACAATCCGATCGTCAAGATGTATGCCTCGATGCCCGCCGATCAGCGCGGCAAGGCGAACCCGCTCTACACGCCGAGCGGGCAATCGCACCTCGCGCAGTTCTTCGTACATCTCGACGCCACCTATGGCGGCAGCGAGGGCTACATGCGGCAGAAGCTGGGCTTCACCGACGATCAACTGGCAAAGCTTCGCGCGGCGATGCTGGACTGAGAACCACCGCGCGGTCGGCGGCGGAACCGACCGGCTGGGGGTTGAGCCGAAGGGCCGGATCGTTCTAGGCCCCGCGAGCATGGACCAGTTGATACCCGGTTACGCCGATCTCGATATGTGGCTGCGCTCGCTGATCGCGCTTGCCGTGCTCGCTCTTGTCGCCCTGGCGGCAAACTGGCTGCTCAAGCACGTGCTGCTGCGCGCCGCCGCACCCTATCTGGATACGCGCAGCCAGACGGCGGACAGAGCCGCGGCATGGCTTGCTACCATCGTCCCCCTGCTGATCGTTTCGCGCGGGATCAGATCGGTCCCGCATTTGCGGGAGGAAGTGATGACCGTCACTTCCAACGTGGTGGGGGCCTTGATGGTCCTGTCCGTGGCCATGGCGATCCGATGGGGGCTGAACTACGTCAACGAGCTTTACGAGCGCCAGCCCAGGGCGCGAAGCGTGCCGATCAAGGGCTATCTGCAGGTCGTGAAGATCGTGGTCTTCTGCGCCGCCGCGATCCTGATGATCGCGATTCTGATCGAACAGTCGCCGCTGCT
The DNA here is from genome assembly GCA_020446595.1 of Novosphingobium sp. GTDB lineage: Bacteria > Pseudomonadota > Alphaproteobacteria > Sphingomonadales > Sphingomonadaceae > Novosphingobium. Next base: position 1,308 of record JAGREJ010000315.1, read on the forward strand.
GCTGCTTTCCGGCCTCGGCGCGATGGCCGCCGTCCTGCTGCTGGTGTTCAAGGATACGATCCTGTCGTTGGTCGCCTCGATCCAGCTTACCAGCAACGATATGCTGCGCGTCGGTGACTGGATCGAGATGCCCAGCATGGGCGCCGACGGCGACGTGGTCGATGTCGCCCTGCACACGATCAAGGTGCAGAATTTCGACAAAACCATCACCACGATCCCGACACACCTCCTGATTTCCGACGCGTTCCGCAACTGGCGCGGCATGAGCGAGAGCGGCGGCCGCCGGATCAAGCGGGCGCTGATGCTGGACCAGAATTCGGTGCGCTTTCTCGGCGACGACGAGGTTACAGGCATGAAGCGTTTCCGCCTGCTCGACGATTACATCGCCCGCAAGCAGGACGAAATCGCCACCTGGAACGCGCATGAACTGTCGAGCGATTGCGATGCGATCAATGCTCGGCGGATCACCAACATCGGCACGTTCCGCGCCTATGTCGTCGCCTACCTCAAGAGCCATTCCCGCATCGCCAGCGATGGCTTCACGCTGCTGGTGCGCCAGTTGCCGCCCGGCCCGCAGGGCCTGCCGCTGGAAGTATACTGTTTCACCAAGACCGTGAACTGGAGCGAATACGAAGCGATTCAGGCCGACATCTTCGACCACCTGCTTGCCATTCTCCCCGAATTCGGCCTGCGGATATTTCAGGAGCCGAGCGGGCTGGATCTGGTGGGGATGGACGGCCCTGCCCGGAATCGTTCCGCCGCCTGAAACCTGACCACGCCGACGAGCGGCAGGCGCGACATCGCGGTCCTCACTCCCCCGCCCTGCATATCCGGTCGCGGCCGCCTTTCTTGGCGCGATAGAGCGCCTCGTCGGCAGCGCGCAGGGCCAGTCGCGGATTCTCGAAGGCGAACACGTCGGAAATACCGCCCGAGAAGGTCACCGCGCCGATCACTTCGTCGCTCGCTTCCTTGACGAAGCGGCGCTTGCCCAACGCCTCACGCGTGGCCTCCAGCCGCGCAAAAGCCTCGTCTAGGGGCAAGCCGCGAAACAGCATGACGAATTCCTCGCCGCCGTGCCGAGCCGCGTGGACCTTGTCGTCGGTGAGCTTGGCCAGCATCCGCGCCACCGCGCCGATCACGCGGTCGCCGGTATCGTGGCCGAAGGTGTCGTTGACCCGCTTGAAATTGTCGATGTCGCAAATCGCCACGCTGAGCGGTTCGATGTTCTCGTTGGCCTTGCGGATTTCCTCTTCCAGCAAGGACTCGAAACCGCGCCGGTTGGGCAAGCCGGTCAGGTGATCGATGTCGGCCAGCCGCCGCACCTTCTCGAGTTCGCCGCGAAGCTTCTGCGCTTCGCTCTCGCTGCGCCGCAGCCGTTCCTCGAAATGGAGCGAATTGGCGATCATCCGCTGCGAGGCTTCCAGCCAGCCCGAAAGGGTCTGTGCCGTCATGTCCTGCACGTCGCCGACCTCGCTGACGCTCTGCTCGATGGAGCGGCCATAGTCCGACACGGCCGTGCGCGCCGTCGTCGCCGTGCGCTGAAAGTCGGAGACGGAGGTATCGAGCTTCTCGGCCATCTGATCGAGCTGGCCGGACAGGTCGCTGTCCTGCCGGTCGTCCTGCGCCTGAGTGGCGAGCCATTCCTGCGTGATCGGCAATCCGGACTGGACCTGCAGGGCAACCTTGCGGCGCAAGCGCAGGTCGCTGCCCGAGCATACCGCGTGGGCGGCAAGCACATTGCCTGCCGTCAATGGCAGATCGTGCTCGACCATAAAGGCCTTCATCGCTTCGAACACCTGCGCGCGAGCGTCCCCCACGCAATCGGCGAGTTGCAGGCCCGGCGGCAGACGCCGGTCGCGCTCGGGCGTGGCCTCGTCGCCCGAAATCCCGAACAGGTCGCGCACGAATTGCCTGGAACGCTGTCCGAAAGTTGCATCATGTTCCATGTCGTTTCCCCCTAAAATCCTGTGCCGGGATCAGATGACCTCGGCGATGTCTTCCAAAGCTTCGCGCAGCCTTGTCAGGGCCTGCGCTTTCAACTGGTGGACACGCGGCACACTGACCGCGAGCACCTCGGCGATTTCCGAAAGGTTCAGTTCCTCGACGAAATAGAGCTGGACCACGAGCTGCAACCGCTCGGGCAAACCAGCGATGGCGGCAATCAATGCCTCGCGGGTCTCCGCCGCTTCGAGCAGGGCATGGCCGTCGGGCTCGTCATCCGCATAGGCCATGTCGTGATCGGAATAGGCGGCGTCGATTGCCTCGAAGCGCAGCGGCTGGCTGGCGTCGCGAAGTTCGGCCAGCTCGGCCAGCGTGATTTCAAGCGCGGCGGCGAGCTCCTCCGGTTCGGGCGGACGGCCCAGCACGCCTTCCAGTTCGCGCGACTTGGCCTCAAGCCGCTTGCGCCGGTCATTGGCGCCGCGCGAGATCGGCGCATGACGGCGCACCAGATCGACCAT
>JAGREJ010000039.1 GCA_020446595.1 Novosphingobium sp.
GTCCCGGCGACCTTACTGCATTGGGAAAGCTCAGAGATTACCATAGCTCCATCACCCCAACGATGGAGACTTACTATGCGCAAACCCCGCGATTTCGATTCGGAACTGAAGGCACTTGCCGACAAGGCAAAGCAGTTGAAGGAACGCCGCCTGCGCGACCTCGGCGCGCTGGTCACGGCAACCGGAGCCGATGCGCTCGACGCCGATGTCCTGGCTGGCGCGCTGCTCGATGCGGCAGCCAATACCGACAAGGCAACCGGGGAGGGCTGGCGCAAGCGCGGCGCGGCCTTCTTTCAGGGCAAGCCACGCGACACTGCGAGCGGACCTCGCCAGCATCCGGAAGGCACTCTTCCGCTCAACGGCGGTGCGGCATCGGCTTGAGGCAGCAAAGGCACGAACCGACATGCGCGAATGGCAAGTCAAACGCCGCGAACGAACCCGGCAACTGATCGAGCTAGGTGGCCTGGTTACGAAGGCCGATCTGATCGAACTGACCGATGATGATCGCGCTGCGCTTTACGGGGCATTCCTCACCGTCGCCGCAAAGCTGCGCGGGCCGGATGGCGCCCAGGCGCTGCTGCTGTTTAGGCGCAAGGGAAAGCGGGCGTTTGAGGCGGAGAATTCAGCCTGATCAGCGAAGGGGCGCAGCTCCAATTTCTGGAGTTTGAAGTCGCTTGTACGCGTCAGCCTTGCGCGTAATTTCGGACGTTCAGCGGCGATCGGAATTCACCTGGAAGCGGTCTTTGGCGCTGTGCATGCCGAAGCCCATGGTAAGCAATCAAACGCGGCGAAGGTTGGCCGCAAGCATTTCCAGGATCGAACGCAATTCGGCGATACGGTCTTCCGACATGTCCCGGAGCAACTCGGCATAGGTTGCATCGGCTTCCAGCCGGAGCTTTGGCAGTAGCGCCCTTGCCTTTGCCGTTGCACGGACGAGCTGCACCCGCCGATCCCTCGACGAGCGCTCCCTTTGGACCAGCGCGTTCGCCTCCATCTTGTCCAGCGCCAGGCCTATCGTCATGCGCTCCAGTTCGAGGCACCGGGCGAGCTCCGTTTGCGACATTCCGGGATCACGCAAGACATAGGCAAGAATGCGCCATTGGGTGCGGCTGAGGCCATGCACCTGGATGCGATCGTCGAACTTACGGCGTAACGATCTCGGCACCTCTTCCAGCAGGAAGGCGAGTTCATCGAGTGGCGTGGGGAAGGTGTCGTCCGTGCTCATCCTGAATGCACTTTAGATCGATTGCAGAGGCCAAGTAAACATCTATTAAAGCGCTTTACTGTATAGAGATTTACATTATAGGGTGCACCCATGTCTGTCACTTCCCAGCGACTCGGCAGAGCCAAGCTTGGCAGGGGCATTCCTGCAATGGTGGCGCTTCCGCTCATGATGTTCCTGGCTAGCTGCGACTCGCAGCCGGGCGGTGGGAAAGGTTCGGCTACCCCAACCGGTCAAGACGTGCCCGAAGTCGAATCCGCGATTGTACAGCAGTCGAACCTTTCGCTGCCCGTGCAAGGGGAAGGAACGATCGCAGCCTTCCAGCGCAGCAACATCGGAGCCCTCGTCCAGGGACCAGTCGATCGTATCTTTGTCCGCGTTGGTGACAGGGTCGCCAAGGGCGCCCCCCTGTTCCGCACGAGGCAGGCGGACTACCAGCGAAAATTGAACGAGGCCTCGGCGGCAGTGAGGCTTGCCCGTGCAGAGGCGCAGCAAGCCGAAAGCACCAATGAGCGTGTGCAGGCTCTCAAGCCGCGAGGCTTCGTCTCGCTGTCGCGTGTCGAGGAGGCCGAGACAGCGGTGGCGGTGGCCCGCGCTCGCGTTTCGCAGGCAGAGGCCATCGCAGCAACCGCCCGGCAAGCGCTCAACGATACCACTGTGCGAGCACCTTACGATGCCGTGGTAACGAGCCGCAACGTTGACGAAGGCGTGTATCTCAGCACCTTTGGCGTAGGTGGACAATCCTCGGTTCTCGAGATTCAGCAGGTCGGCATCGTCGCCGCAATCGTCAGCATTCCGCAGGACAAGCTGGGAAAAATTCGTCTGAATCAGCCCGCGCACCTGTTCATCGAGGGGTTTGCCAAGCCGTTCGAAAGCTATGTCGCGGTCATCAATGACAGGGTGGATGCCCAGGCGCGCACTGTCGAGGTGAGATTGCCGCTGCGCAATTCCGCCTACGAAGTGAAGCCCGGGCTGTCGGTGCGCGCTGAGATCGCGGCTCCGCCGTCGCCCGCGCTTGTCCTGCCACGCACTGCCGTTTCCGGAGACAGCGCCGCGCCCATCGCCTTTGCCATTGACAAGGGCAGCGTGCGAAGGGTCGAGCTGCGCATCCGTCCGATTGATTTTGACCGTGTCGAAGTACTGTCTGGCCTCACGGAAGGACAACAGGTCGTGCTCAACCCGGCATCCACCCTGCGAGACGGGATGAAAGTCCGAATACGCAAGACGGCGTCAGCAAAGGCCGACTCGGGCAATGTGGCTCGTTGACGTTTCGATAAGACGACCGGTCTTCGCCACGATGATGATCGGCTCGCTGGTGGTCATGGGGCTGGTCGCCTTTCGGGGGCTCGGCGTCGATCTCTTCCCCAAGATCGAGTTCCCTTATGTTTCGGTGCAGACCACTCAGCCGGGTGCAGCTCCCGCGAGCATCGAGACCGAGGTGACCGACAAGGTCGAGGAAGCGGTCAATTCAATTTCGGGCATTCGCCAGCTCCGGTCGGTCAGTGCAGACGGGCTTTCGCAGGTCAATATCGAATTCGAACTCAATGAAGATCCCGATGTCAAAGCCCAGGAGGTGCGCGACAAGATTTCGGGCATTGCCGCTGACCTGCCCGACGATGCCGATCCGCCCATTGTCGAACGCCTCGATCCCGACGCGGCTGCCGTGGTTTCAGTGATGATTGCCGGCGAGCAGCCAGTCGCGGCACTCACTCGCTACGCCGATGAAGTAGTCAAGGAGCGGCTTCAGCGCATCTCTGGCGTCGGTTCGGTCACGCTCGTTGGCGGTCGCGAACGGGAAATGCGGATATGGCTCGATCCATCGAAGCTCAAGGCCGTTGGCCTAAGCGCTCCCGAGGTCGTCAGCTCGGTCCGCAGCGAGAACGCGCAATTGCCCGGCGGCCGGCTTGAAACCGAAATGCGGCAACGTGAGTTCGGTGCACGTACACTTGCCGAAGCCCGAAAACCCGATGAGTTCTCGCAAATGATGCTCGCCCATAGGGAAGCCGGGCGAAGCACTCGACTGGGCGACATAGCTCGGGTCGTGGATTCCGTGGCCGACGAAAGAAGCTACGCCCAGCTCAATGGCATCCCCGGCGTTGCACTTGAAGTGCGGCGGCAGTCCGGGCGCAATACGATCGAAGTGGCCAAGGCCGTCATGGCGGAAATCGCCGAGATGCAGAAAGAGGCGCCACAGGGCATGCGCCTGGTAGTCGCCCGCGACATTTCGCGCTTCGTCGAATCATCGATCGATGATGTGTTGTTCGACCTGTCCCTGGCAGTCATTCTCGTGATCGGGATCACCTTCTTTTTCCTGTTGTCATGGCGTGCAACTGTCATCGTCGCGCTGGCCATACCGACGTCGATCGTTTCGACCTTCTTCATCTTTGGGGTCGCCGATTTCACCGTCAACATCATGACGATGCTCGCCTTGACAGTTGCGGTCGGGCTGCTGGTCGACGACGCCATAGTCGTGGTCGAGGCGGTCGAGCGTGACCTTGAGGCGGGACTGAGCCCGCCCGAGGCGGCTGCTTGCGCAACCCGCCGTGTCGCTCTTGCGGTTCTGGCGGGCACCTTTGCTACCCTGGCGGTGTTTGTTCCTGTTTCAGTAATGGAAGGCGTCGTCGGGCAATTCCTGTACCAGTACGGCCTGACGATTGTCTTTTCCGTTTCGATATCTCTCCTCGTCGCGCTTACGCTTACGCCGATGCTCGCCTCGCGCTTCATGCGGCTTGAACACCGCGACCAAGGCTGGCTTGGCAAGATCGAGAAATTCCACCGGCAAATGGCGGAGCGCTACGCTACACTTGTTGCCTGGGCCGTCGAGCATTCGAGACTTGTCATTCTAGCGGCAATGGGAAGCCTGATAATAGGCGGCATTTTCGCCTCAATGGTGCCATCGACCTTCCTCGGCGAAGCGGATCGCAGTGAGTATCTCGCCACAGTCAAGCTGCCACTTGGCTCGGGCATTGCCAGTGCCCGGGATGCTGCCCTGCGCGCGGATGCGGCCCTGCGCGAAGATGATCAGATCGAACTGGTGTTCATTACCGCTGGCGCCGGCATAAACGGCCGGACCAACCGTCTTGAATTCTACGTCGAGACCAGCCCCAAACGAGGCCGCCCCGTGTCGCAGGGCGAACTCATGAACCGTGCGCGTGCAACGCTTTCCGGCGTAATTCCAGAGGCCGTCGAAATCTCGATCAACGAAGTTCCCTGGGTGTCGGGTGGCGGTGTGAGTATGAACCCTATCGAGCTGGTGATCAGCGGCAGCGACATGAACCAGATTTCCGAATATGCCGATGCGCTCGAACAGCGCTTGCGCGCCGATCCATCCTTCGCCGACATTCGCTCGACCTATGAAGGTGGCCGGCCCGAGGTGCAGCTGAAACTGGACCGTACGCGAGCCACCGATCTAGGAGTCTCTGCGCGCGAAGTCGCGAAAGCGACGCAAATTATGCTGGGGGGAATCGAGGCAGGCACGTTCGAGGAAGGTGGAAGGCGCTACGATGTGCGGGTTCGTATGGAGGAAGAGCTTCGCCAATCGCTATCCGATCTTGGTCAATTGCCGGTTCGTTCGGAGAACGGGACTCTGGTGGACATGGCCTTGGTCACTGACATCGGGGTGGAATCCGGACCTACCCAGATCGACCGGCTCAACCGCGCTCGTCAGGTGACCATTATCCTTAATCTCCCGCTCGGAATCGCACTCGGCGATGCGGATGCACGGGCAGACGAGATCGTCGCCGAATTTCCACCGCCTGCCGGGCTCTCGATCAAGAAAGAAGGTATGGCGCGCAGGCTCGGCGACACCTCTGCCGCAATCATTTCCGCCTTCGTTCTTGCAATTATCGCGCTCTACATTGTCCTTGCCAGCCAGTTCGACCGCTTCGCGCAGCCAGTGCTGATCATGTTGACTGCGCCGCTATCCTTTTCGGGCGCGTTTTTCGCCATGTGGGCGGCTGGGCAGCAGATGAGCCTCTTTGCGCAGATCGGCCTGCTAGCGCTAATGGGAATCGTGATGAAGAATGGTATCCTCCTTGTCGACCGGGCTAATCAGCTGCGCGATGAAGGGCTGGAAGCGCGCGAAGCGATGCTGCGGGCAGCGCCGGAACGCCTCCGTCCGGTGCTCATGACTGCACTCGCTGCGGTCTTCGGGATGATTCCCGTCGCCCTGACACAATCCGACGGCGCCGAATGGCGAAACCCCATGGGTTTCATCATCATCGGCGGCCTGACGACTTCCACCCTGCTGACGCTGGTCGTGATTCCGGCAATTTACGTCGGAGCGGCGGGCTTAGGGGCAAGAGTTGCCGGTGTCCTGAGAAAGCCAACCAAATTGATAGTCAACCTGCGTCACCTTCGCAAACGCCCAAGCTTGCGCGAAAGCCGCTGACTATCGGCTCTCCGCATTCAGCGCACGGGCCACCTTCGGCAGCCATGCGGTGGCTGAACTAGAAGCAGCTCTCAGTCACTGTCTAGCAGAAGACAATGTCCGCCATGAAGGTTGGGAGCAGCAGAGCATTCTGGATGTCCTGAACGGCAGTTAATATGCGGTTCGCGATCGGAAGCGGCCAGTCCGGACACGGCCCAATTCCAGTCACTACGAGCAGCGAGGTTGGCCGCATATTAACTTTCGCCTCATGCAAATTCGAGAGCGGCAACAGTCGGAATAGCGGTGCAATCTCAACTCGAATCGCGCGAAGTCGTCACATCACGCGCGGAATCCCGTCGTTGCTGGCGGGTGTGTGCGCGCTTTTTCGCGAAGTCGAGCCTAACCAAAAAAAATTCAGAACTGTAGTCGGCTCAGCGGGATTGTCCGTGAAAGTCTCTATCTGTCCGTAGACGTTCCTAATCCCGAAAATCGCAGCAGATTTGGCGGAATTCCAACGCGTTCTACCCCTTGCGTCCTGTCAAAAAGTTCTCATCATGTTCCGTAGAGGGGCCGTCAGTACCAAAGTGAGAACGCCCTATGTCAAATTCGGAACGCATCATCCGCCTAAGAACTGTGCTCGACCGCACAGGCCTTTCCCGCTCGACAGTTTATCGCAAGATCGCGGATGGCACATTCCCGGCCCAAGTCAGGATCAGCGTGCACGGTGCGGGCTGGCATGAGTCCGCCATCAATGAGTGGATCGCCGATCCGATGGCTTATGGACGCGAAGTGTCGCTGACCACGGTTGGCGATCAGGCGAAAGTCTGAGCGCACTTACGCAGCCCATCGAATTCGGCCTTGTCGAGATAGTCCGACCACCAGCGCATCATCTCCCGGCGCTGGTTGAGGTAGCGTGCCGAGTTATAAGCGGCGCGCACGCCGCGCTGGATATGAGCGAGCTGCATCTCGATCCAGTCCGGTTCGAACTGGCCGGATTCGTTGAGCACAGTGCTGGCAAGGCCACGGAACCCGTGGACCGTGGCTTTGCCGCGTAGACCTATGCGATACATGATGTCGAGCATACGGTTTTCGCTGATCGTTCCGGTCTTGCTGCTGGCGACGGGGAACAGGAATCCGCCCAGCCGCTCGTTGCCCGCTTGCCGGAAGGCGTTTGTCTCGTCGATCTCGCGCAACAGTGTGACCGCCTGCGGCGATAGCGGGACCAAATGCTCGGTTCGCATTTTCATGCGCTGGGCGGGGATGCGCCAAAGCGGTTCGTCACCGTCCAGCCCTTCGAATTCGCTCCATTCGGCAAACCGCGTTTCCTGCGTGCGCACCATCGTGTGGATCGTCCAGCGCAAAGCCAGATGGCTCATGCGCTCGCCTTCGTCCTGATTGAGCCGGGCAAAGAAGTTGGGCAAGTCCTTCGCCTCGACCTTCGCGCGGTGTTGCACCGGCGGCGGCTTTCTCATCGCCGGGCCAAGGTCGCGACTCGGATCGCTACGGCATTTTTCCATGGCGATGGCGAAGCGGAATACCTCGCTGCAATAGTTGCGCACGCGGTGCGCCATCTCGATCGATCCGCGCGCTTCGATCTTGCGCAGGGCTGTAAGCAGCATGGGCGGGTCGATCTCGGTGATCGCCAATTTCCCAAGGTCGGGGAAGATGTCTTCTCTCAGCCGCGTTTCGACGACGCGCGCATAACGATCTGACCAGGCGCAGCTTCGCGCCTCGATCCATTCCTTGGCGACACTCTCGAAGGAATTTTCGCTGGCATCCTTCCGCGCGCGCTTTTTTGCCTTCCGAACCGCACTGGGATCGCGCCCGGCGAGTAAATCGGCCTTGGCATCATCTCGCCATTTTCGCGCATCGGCGAGTTTGACGAGGGGGTAGGGACCACCGGACAGCAGCTTTTGCTTGCCGTTGAATCGGTAAGCCAGCCGCCAGAGCTTGCTGCCCTCGGGCGTTACATAGATGAACAGGCCGCCGCCGTCCGACTTCTTGATCGGGCGGGAGTCGGCCTTGAGGGCGCGGATGGCGGTGTCTGTCAGCATGTTGGTATCTGCAATGCAGCCTACCATCATACCAACGAAATTACCAGCATACCAACAGGCTGGCCTCAGCCTGAGTGGGATGGATCGGGATGGAATATGGCTTTATAGGCCTTATAATTCCGCTATTTATGAGAAAATTGGGGATCGATTGGGACTGACTGAAATCAGGATATTGGTCGGGGAGACAGGATTCGAACCTGCGACCCTCTGCTCCCAAAGCAGATGCGCTACCAGGCTGCGCTACTCCCCGACCCTGGTTCCGGCGCGATGCGATGGTGGGCCCGGCAGGACTCGAACCCGCGACCTAGCCGTTATGAGCGGCCAGCTCTAACCAACTGAGCTACAGGCCCGTGACTGCATCGCATTCGCCCCTTGCGACCGGGCGCGAAAGCACCGTGGCAAGGCAGGCAGCGCGTTAGCTTGCCTGCAGGCGCTAGGCAAGATGCGCCGCGCGCAGCAGGTCCGCAACCGAGGCGGGAGCCACGCCGCGCTTCGCGAGGTGGCCGAGCATCGTATCCCACCAGTCGTAGAAGCGCGCGAGATCGGCCTCGCTCCTGACATAGGGTGTGTGTCCGACGCCGAGCGAGGGGCTGTGGAACGAGAAGACCAGCGCCGGGACCCGCTGCGCCACGGCGGCATCGACCGCGCGCAGGGCGTCGCCAATCGGGATGCCTTCGGGGGTCAGGGAAATGCGTTCGAGCAGTCGCGTTCGGGCGAGCAGGCCGGGCAGTTTCGGCACTCTTGCAGCAAGAGGAAAGAGCTTAGGCCCAAGCCCATGCAGCGCGCCGGTGAAAACCGTGGTGACGGGTAGTTCGAGCAGCATTTCGTGATTGTCGAGCCAGTACGGCGAGAGCGGGTGGGCGTGATAGTCCGGCCCGCCGTCATCCTGCGAATAGTCGAAGTGGGCGCGCACCGAGCTGTCGATGGCATAGCCCATGTCGCGAAGCAGCCGCGCCGTTGCCGGACCCGCGCCATAGCGTCCGGCGCGGTAGACAGTGGGGCAGACGCCGAGATTGTGCTCGATCGCGCGGTGCAGCCGGGCGAATTTTTCGCGCTCGAGCGCAGCGGGAAGATTGCCCGCGAAACTGTTGAACTGGCTGACATCTTCCTCGAACGGCGGATTGACCCAGGGGTGCAGGTGCAGCCCGATGTCGGCCTTTCCGGCTGCGGCGGCGGGACGCAGGATCGCGGCAGCCTCCGGCGAATTGGCGATCGGCCAGTCGACCAGCCACAGCGGCACGACGCCGCGCGATTCGCAGAAGGTCTGGAAATCGGCGATGCGACCGGCGGCGGTGACCTTGTCGGCCTCTCGGCTGAACGGCGCGCTCCAGTCGAATTCCTCTTCGGTATCGATGGTTACGAGGAACCGCTGGCCGAAGGCAGGGTCGAGCGCGGCCATGCGGTCGGGACCGGGCCTTTCGAGGATATTGGCAGGATCAATCGTGCCGTGCATGACGGCAATCCATAGCCTAGCGGCTACTAATATTCGCTGAAGGCGCGGTGCGAATCGGCAATTCGAGGATCAGATGTCCGCCATCGCGGCGCAGCGCGCCGCCAGCCGATCGCGCCTCGGCAGCGGCCAGTCTCAGGGTAAAGCCCAGGCCGAACATGCCCGCTGACAGCGCCGGTCCGCGCTCGTTCGCCTGGGCGGCGAACAGTTCCTCGTCGCCGAGCGGGCGAAGCGCGGCGGGCAGGTCGATCGCCAGACGCGACGTGCCGGCATGGTCGGTCAGCGTAATCGCAAGCTTTTCGTCCGGGCCGGTCGCACTGGCCAGTACCGCCAGGAGGCGCCAGACCAGCCGCTCCAGATCGGTCTTGGCGACAGCGACGGGCAGGACCGTCCCCGGCAGGTCCGCCGCAAAACCGCTCTGGCGCTGGGCCATTGTGTCCTCGAGCAGTCCGGCAGTTTCGGCCACGCAGGCGGCAAGGTCGGCTTCGCCGGGTTCCAGCCCGGTCACGCCCGCATCGAACTTCACCAGCCGGTCGAGTTCGTCGAGCCCGCCCAGCACGGTCGCGGTGTCGCTGGCGATGGTAGCGGCGAGGGCGCGGTACTCGTGAGTCACCGGGCCGCCTGCCTGCTGCTGGATGAATTCGCTGGCCATCTGGATCGCGCCTGCCGGGTTGCGCAGCTCATGAAGCACCTGACGCATGCGGTCCGCCATTTCTGATGCTTTCGACCCGCTTGCACCATCGATGCAAAGCCGGTGCGCGCGCCCTGCGTGGCCGGTGTAACGCCCCGTGGCGGCATCGAACAGCGGGGCGGCGTCGATCCGCCAGTTTCCGCCGATTGACGGCGCGCCTTCGAGCACGATCACCTGTCCCTCGATTGGCTGGCGCAGGCGAAGCGCGTCCTTCGGCAGGGGGGCGGAGCCCGCGACCCGCCGGACGTCGAGCGTGCCGAGCGAAGTCCCGACCACCATCGGCGCGCAATCGGGATCGGCGCGGACGATCCGCCCCATGGCGTCGGTCACGAAATCGAAGCGTTGGACCAGTTGCGGCGACATGTGGTCGGTATCGCCGAGCGGCAGGCGCGGTGCGTCGGACGTATTGAACACCGCCGCGGTCGGGTGCGATTTTCGATAGGTTTCGATGCGCCGCACAAGTTCACCGATCGAGGATTCGCGTTCGGGCTTCGGTTGTGGCGCATCCGGTGCGGTGACATCGGCCGCGTCGACTTCGATTTCCTCGATCCCGACTTCGTCGATCCTGATTTCTTCGACTTCAGCTGCGCCGGTTCCCGCCTCGTCGACTTCCGTCGGTGGCAGTCCGCGATCCACAATGCCCAGCCGTTCAAGCCGCATCTCGACGGCAGGACCGAGATCGCGGCGATGACGCAAGACGCCGCGCGCCGCGACCGGCAGGGCGGGGACGAGATCGAGCCATTGCTGCTCTTCGAGTTCTGCGGCGGCAATGGCGGCGCTGGCGATGGCGGTGTCGTCTTCGGCCAGAAAGGCGACGAGCGCCGGGTTGCGCAGCTTGATGCCCGATCCGCGCAGGAGCTTTTCGCGGTCCGGGGCTGTCAGTTCCGCCGTGAGGGCGGACAGGCGTTCATAGGCCGGATCGAGCGCAGATCCGGCCTGACCTGCCTCGGTCTTGCCCAGCAGATCGAGCAGTTGCACATACTGGACGCGCGCGATCTCCCGCCCCCTGACGGGCTGCCTGAGCACGGTATCGAGTCGGTCGTCGAAATGCATCGCTGTTCCACAGGGAGAATTGCGACTGCCCGCCTAGCAGGCCGCAGGCCGACTTGAAGCACGCGTGTGTCATGCGTTGCAAAGCGGGACGATCCGGTTATGAACAATTATATTCTCGAATGGCGACAGATTTTGATCGGATCGCCAATGCAAACGATGCGCATACGGAGCTTTCCGTAACAGGTGGAGCGCAATGACCAGTCTCGACGATATTGACAAGGATCTGCTCGCTTCCCTGCAGGAGGACGGGCGAATGACCAATGTCGATCTTGCCGCAAGGGTCGGGCTGACCCCTCCGCCTTGCCTGCGCCGCGTTCGCGCGCTGGAGGAAAGCGGGGTTATCAGGGGCTATCACGCCGATCTCGATGCGGCGAAGCTGGGCTATGCAATCACCGTGTTCGCCATGGTCAGTCTCAAGAGCCAGGCCGAGGACGCGCTGCGGCAGTTCGAGGATCATGTGCGCGGGCTGCCCGAAGTGCGCGAGTGCCACATGCTCAATGGCGAGATCGATTTCATCCTCAAGATCGTCAGCCGCGATCTGCAGAGCTTTCAGGAGTTCCTGACTTCGAAACTGACGCCCGCGCCCAATGTGGCGAGCGTCAAGACCTCGCTGACGATCCGCACGGCCAAGTCGGAACCGGGAGTTCCGCTCGAATAGTTCCTACAGATTCGCCGCCGCTTCCAGCGCGAGCACATAACTCTGGGCGCCATGGCCCTGGAACGTATCGCGCGCGGCCATGCCGACATAGGAGACATGGCGGAAAGGTTCGCGGGTGTGCGGGTCTGACAGGTGGACTTCGTAGACCGGAACCGAAATCGCCTTGATCGCGTCGAGCAGGGCAATCGAGGTGTGGGTATAGGCCGCCGCATTGAGCAGCACCGCGTGCGCGCCCTGGGCATGAGCCTCGTGCAGCCAGTCGACGAGATGGCCTTCGTGGTTCGACTGACGCATGTCGATGGCGAGGCCCAGTTCGCGGGCGCGGTCCTCGATCAGGTCGGCAATGTCGTCGAGCGTCTGGCTGCCGTAGATGTCCGGCTCGCGCGTTCCGAGCAGGTTGAGGTTCGGCCCGTTGAGGACGTAGACCAGCTTTTCCGCCATTGCCTTACTTGTCCGTTCCCTTGAATTTGCCCCACTGACGCATCACCGCATAGCCGAGATAACCGGTGCCGAACAGCGCGTAGAGCGGCTCGGGCAGGGCGCCGAGATAGGCGGTCATGCCGTGGGCTATGGCATCGGCGGTGTCGCGGTGGATCGCCGAGAGCAGGCCCATCGGCAGCGACCACAGGATCAGCGCATACATGACATAGAGAAACGTGGGGCGGGCGCGGCTGGTCCACGGATCCTGCGAATTGGCTTCGGTGACGATGGCGGAAAGTTGTGCCTCGATGCGTTCGAGTTCGCGCGAGCTTTCCAGTTTGAGCAGTTCGAGCTTGGCCTTCGCCCGAGCTTCCGGATCGGGAATGACCTTGTCGATGAGCGAGACGAGGGGGCCGATGAGGGCTTCGAGGATGGGCATGCAAGGTTCCTTTGCGATGGGCGCAGGGGCACGGAAATAACCATATAGGTGTATGTAGGAAAGAAAATTTCCCAATCTGACGTTCTCGCCATCGATTGACCGCAATCATGCCGCGCAGTAGCATGCCAGCCCGCGCCGCAAGGGGAGAGTGACGGCATGGCAAGCTCGGCGAGAGTTACGGATTATCGCGGCTTCCCGTCTGCTCAGGAGGTGATTGCTCGCTGCCTCGCCGAAAATCCCGAGATCTTTCCACCGCCGGTCAGCGAGTGGGACGTTGGTCGCGCCGAGCTATTCAACGAGGAACGATGGGAGCCGGTGTTTCGTCGCATGCGCGCCGAAGCGCCGATCAACAAGGTGTCCGGCGCGATCCACGGCGACTACTGGAACGTGGCCACGCTCAAGCCCATCGTGCACGTCGAATCGCTGCCCGAGCTCTATTCCTCGAGCTACGTCCATGGCGGCGTGACCATGCACGACTGGCCGAAGGACATGAGCCTCGATCTTGCGCTCCAGTCCTTCATCTCGATGGACCGGCCCGACCATACCGAGCGCCGCAGGGTCGTCGCGCAGGCCTTCACCCCGTCCGAAATGGTGCGGCTGACGGACGAGGTTCGCGAACGCACCGGCAGGCTGCTCGACTCCCTGCCCGAGGGCGAAGAGTTCGACTGGGTGTCGCAGGTTTCAGTCAGGCTCACGACCGCGATGCTCGCGGTGATCTTCGATTTTCCGCGAGAGGACATGGACCTGCTCGGCTTCTGGTCAGACTGGGTCGGCGCGATCGAGGCGGGCAAGATTCCCGAAGTTACGCAGGGACGGACCCGCGCCAAGACGGAAATGGCCGACTACTTCCGCGAGCTATGGGCCGAACGCGCCAGACAAGGCGAGCGGAACGATCTGCTCTCGCGCATGATCCATTCCGATGCTCTCGGCGATCTCGGCGACATCGAGTTTACCGGCACCATGACTACACTGGTGACCGGCGGCAATGACACCACGCGCAATACGATGTCGGGTCTTGTCCACGCCCTGCACCTTTTCCCCGACCAGCGCACGCTGCTGGAAAGCAACCCGTCGCTTGCCGCCACTGCCGTGCCCGAGGTGATCCGCTGGGTCAGTCCGCTGGTCCACATGCGCCGCACCGCCCTGGCCGATGCCGACCTGTTCGGCCATGAAATCAAGGCGGGCGACAAGCTCGTGCTGTGGTATATTTCGGCAAATCGCGACGAGAGCGTTTTCGACGATCCCGACCGGTTTTGGATCGAGCGCCCCAATGCCCGACGTCACGTCGCCTTCGGCTATGGCATTCACCGCTGCGTCGGCGCGCGGCTGGCCGAACTGCAACTGCGCGTGTTGATCGAGGAATTGCTGGCGAAGCGCGTTCGTGTCCACCTGGCAGGCGAGCCGCAACGCTGCGGCGGCGCGTTCCTGCATGGCTATCACCGCCTGCCGGTGACGGTGGAACGGTATTGAACCGATACGAAAAGGCCCGGCGCGCGCCTTGCGCTCCGGGCCTCGCCTGTCGGTCCAAAGGGGGTTAGTTGACGGACTGATCGCGCGGCGAACCACCGGCGTTGTTCTCGCTCGGCGTCACATCGCGCTGCAGGAACTCGATCAGGTAACCATCGGGACAGACCACATAGGCCATCTCGACCGGCCAGCGTTCCATGCGGTGCGGAGCGGTGTGCGATGTAGCGCCATTGGCGAGCGCCGCTTCATAGCAGCCCTTGCAGTCATCGGTGTAGATATACAGCTTCCAGAACGCGGTGCCCATGTCGAT
>JAGREJ010000316.1 GCA_020446595.1 Novosphingobium sp.
GCGCTGGAGGAAGATCCGGATCGCGACAGGCAATCGGGCGATGGGGTGGCCGTGTGGCCCGATCTCGTCCTGATCGATGGCGGCAAGGGACAGATGAGCGCGGTGGAGGAGGCGCTGGAGGAACTGGGCGTCGAGGATATGCCGCTGATCGCCATTGCCAAGGGGCCGCACCACGGACGCGAAGGGCGCGAGGTATTTCATTTTCCCGATGGCCGCGAAAAGATACTGCCGGTCAATTCGCCCGTGCTATTCCATCTGCAGCGCCTGCGCGACGAGGTGCACCGTTATGTAATCGGCGCGCACCGCGCCAAGCGTAGCCGCGCGATCCAGGCAAGTCCGCTAGACGAAATTCCCGGCATCGGGCCATCGCGCAAGCGCGCGCTGCTGCTGCATTTCGGGACTGCAAGCAAGGTGCGCGCGGCGGCTCTGGACGATTTGAAGCGCACACCGGGCATCAGCGAGGCGGTGGCTCGCAAGATTTACGATTTCTATCATCCGGCCGGGTAAACCGCTGCGTTCATTGATACGCGCGCGTTATGGTTAGGCAATCTTAACCATGTCGCCCGTATTCCCCCCTAGACGGGAACCCATCCAGGCTTTCCCGTCGGGGACGGAGCCAAATGATACGCAGCAAGACCACGCTGATCGTCGGCGCAGGCGCAAGCTGCGAACTGCAGTTTCCGGGCAATGAGGAATTGCTCGCGCGTATCGGCCAGAGTTTCGATTTCACACGCTTCGGAACAGGCCTGCAGATGAAGGACAGCGTGCTGCTGGCCCAGTATCTGCAGAAGATGGCGGGACGATTGGGCAAGAACGAGCAGCATATCCATGCAGCGGCCGAGCGAATCCGCATCGCGTCAAAGCTGACCCGGTCCATCGACAGCCTGCTCGATCAGCACGATACCGATCAGCTCATTACCGCCGCGGGCAAGCTCGCAATCGTGCATTTCATCTGCCAGGCCGAGGGAAAGTCGATCCTGCGGCCCGAACCGCGCATTCCGGGAGACTTGCCGATTCAGGGCTCGGATACCTGGCTTTACCAGCTTGGCCAGCTCGTCACGTCGGGCGTTCCGCGATCGCAGGTGGAGAAGTGCCTCGATGAACTATCGATCATCTGCTTCAACTACGACCGCTCCATCGAACACTTTCTGCCCTGGGCCATGGTCGTGGCCTTTGGCATGGAACTGAAAGAAGCCCAGGCCATCGTCGCCGCCAAGCTGCGGATCATTCACCCCTACGGCACCGTGGGAAGACTTCCCTGGCAGAAGGGCGACATGGCAGACTGCGAATGGGGCAACGAGCAGCCCTGGAACATCCACAATCTGGCGACGCTGATCCGGACGTCGAGCGAGGCGCAGCGCGACCAGAACATGCTCATGCAGATTCGCAGCATGGTGTCGGGCGCCAAGCGCATCGTCTTCCTG
Organism: Novosphingobium sp.; assembly: GCA_020446595.1. GTDB lineage: Bacteria > Pseudomonadota > Alphaproteobacteria > Sphingomonadales > Sphingomonadaceae > Novosphingobium. Next base: position 1,425 of record JAGREJ010000316.1, read on the forward strand.
GGATTTGGTTTCCAGGCTCAAAACTTTGATATGCTGGTAGACTACGGTCTGTCCCACGATCCCGAGGTTGCCGTCACCGTGCACGGTATGTCACCGACAAACCGCGATTCGGTTGTGCGCATGCTCAAGCGCAAGATGGGCATCGAGCACGAGGAGCTGCTGATGGTGCTCGATGCGAAATGCATCGACATGATGCGCGATTTCAGCCTCTTGCTGGAAAGCTGAAGGCTCTCGCGCTCAGCTCCTCAGCTTACCACACCGGCCTTGCGCAGGGCTCTCCAGGCATAGGACTTGGCACGGTTCTGACTGGGCCAGCGGCCCGGTCGCACGGGCTTCATGCCATAGTTGCGGAGCATCGCGTTGAAGGCCCGCGCGTCAGCCTCGGCATAGCTCCATTCGGATCGCCATGTGATCGAGAGCGAGATAGAGGGCTCCGGCCCATTGCGCACGTAATGCGGGGCCATCACCGGAACGAACAGCGCCTCTCCGGCAGCAATCGCGAATTCGACGCCGCCAGCCTGAAGCTCGTCGCGCCAGGTCAGCTCGCGCGCGCCGCCGGTATGGTAGGTTTCGTGCGCCTCGTCGGGCGCATAGCTGGGATCGCCCGCCGGGAACTGGGTCATCACCTTCGAACCGCGCACCTGCAGCAGGATGTTGTGTTCCGGATCGAAATGATAGGGTGTGACACCGCCCGGCGAAGTGACGAATACGAATGCCTGTCGTGTCAGCATCTTGCCGGTGCGCGGCTCGATCAGATCCCGCAACTCATCGAGCAGGTCATCGACCAGAGCGGCATAGGCGGGGTTCTGCTCGATGTTCTTGAGCACGGCCCAGCTTCCGCTGGTCGAGATGTTGCGAATGGTCTCGCCGATGGGGATGCCGGTGGGATCGGGCTTGCCGTCCACGCCAATCGGAAGGTCGGCGAAATTGTATTCGATCGATGTGGCGGGCAGCGCCTCGGCCAACTCGGCCAGGGCATCGAGTTCGAGCAGCGGGTGGCTGCGCAACGAATGTTCGAGAATGTGCGGTGTTTCGGGGTAATTTGCCGCGAACAGGTCGAGCGACTTGCGTGAAAATGTCGTCATTCGTTGCCTCCTGCCCGGCCGCGGGCATTTTCGAGGTAAGCGACACCGGCAAATGCGGTGCGCCTGACAGTTCCGCCGATGGCGATGGAAAGGCTGCCGATGGTGCGGCGTTCACGCCACAAGTGGTCAATCATGGGATGGTCGGCGGACGCGCAGCTATCGCTCCACTCGATTGTCTCGTCGGCAAGGATCTCAAGGTTCTCGCGTTGCAGGAGCACACCCGGTGAAAAGCGCGCATAGTCCTCGTTGAAGGCCGTCTTGAAGGAGAACGCTCCAGGCGGACACAGGAAGGTTGCGAGCATTGCGACAGGACGGGCGTCCAGCGTCAGCGAGAGCCGCTCAAGCCTGCCGCGCCTGGCAGCTCCGGCGAGGCTCTTGCGGAACAGCGCGTCCGTTTCCGGAGCGCATCCAAGCGCCGAACCGGCCTGGCCCTTCCAGCCCGAGCGTTCCAGCGCGAGAAATGCGTCGATCCAGGCGTCCAGGCCCTCGCTATCGCGCCAACGCGCGAAATCGACCTCGCCCAGTTCGCTCAGTCGGTTGAACTGACGGCGCAGTTCCTTGCGCTTCTTGTTCGGCAAGGAGGCCTCGTAATAGGCATCGGACGAGAGCTGTGAGGCGAGCATGGCGCGGTCTTCGGTTCTCACGAGCGAGACTTGCCGGTTCTGGCGCGCGGCGACCGCCCGCAAGGCCCGGTAAGAGGCTCCGTCGAGTGGCATTTGCGGAATGTGGAGAAACAGCGAAGCGCCTGCATGGCCATCGCACCAGTCCAGCAAGGCGTTCCAGAATGCTTCTTCGTGCCCCGCTGCGACCAGCGGCGCGCCAAGGAACATGTTGTGATGTGACCAGGCGGACATGTTGGGGAGCGCCCGATGGTAATACCGCCACGAGCGGGAGATCGGCATGAGCCCGAGCAGTTGCCCGCCCGACCGGAATTGCAGGATCTCGACCCCGGCGGGATCGAACGCCGCGAGCGAGGGCAGGAGATACCAGCTTTCGAAGAAGGGATTGGGTTCTGCTGCATCGGCTGCCAGCCTGTCCCACTCCGCGACTTGGGCTTCCAGCTTGCGCCACGGCTTTGCGGTAATCGCGCAGCGCAACTCGCCCTGCGCCGAGGGGGCGAAGACAGGCGCTCTGGATGCGATGGGGCTGGCTTCGCTTGCCATCCTGGATGCAGTCCTCGTTTCAAGCGCAACCCATTGGGGCAGCGCACGAGTGCTAACACCGGTTAATCACCAAATTGCTAAGAACTGCGGGCCTTCGAGGCTTCGCCGAGTGGCGCTCGCACAAGAAAAACCCCGCCCGGATCGCTCCGGACGGGGTTCTTCGAATTTGCGTTGATTGGTCGATCAGTGCGCCGCCAGCGCCGCCAGCAGC
>JAGREJ010000317.1 GCA_020446595.1 Novosphingobium sp.
GCACTTGCCGAGACGGCGGTAGCCCGCTTCGAGCTCATGGGAATCCTGATCGTGCACCGCACCGGCCTGATGTTGCCGGGCGAGCCTATCGTGCTGGTCAGCGCCGCCGCCTTTCACCGGCGCGAGGCAATCGAGGCGGTCGATTTCGCGATGGACCACCTCAAGGGCGATTCGTGGTTCTGGAAACGCGAGAAGCGCGAGGATGGTTGGCAATGGATCGAGCCGCGCGAGCGCGATCACGCCGACCTGGCGCGGTGGCAATAGAACTCTGGCGACAAAAAAGTGGCTAGTTGACAGAGATCAAGGCGACGCGAGCCTGAGCAGGCCAGTTAGCGGGGCACGAAAGGAGCCCGTTTCATGGTCGAACACATTCCCCAGAAAGATCTTGCCCGCATTGCGGCGATTACCGATGCGCCCACTGCGACCAAGGTCGATCGTACGTTCGGCCTGCCGACCGGCCTCTATGTGGCGACCGCTGCGGCCTACATGGCCTTCATCGGTGTCATGGCGCTGACGGTCATGAATCCGGGACTTGTCATGCCGCTGTCGATCTGCGCGCTGCTCTTGGTTGCGGCATTCGCCGTGCCGACGCTGTGGGCGCGGATGAAGCCCGAAAACGAAAGCCATCCGCTCACCTTCGACCAGTTCCGCCATCGCGGCATCGAAACCCTTTCGGGACGGCTTACCGCATCGGAAGCCACGATCCAGGTTCTCATCCTGCCGGTCCTGATCCTCGCTTGGGGTCTGACCTGCGCCGTTATCATTGCGCTGACCTGAAACGTCTCTCTCTCACTCTGCCCAGGCAGTGCAGTGATGAAGCCTCCCCTCCGCTCACAGGGGAGGCTTCTTGCTTTGCGGTTTCGCTAACTGCCTAGCTGTCCCGCCAGACGCGCAATCGTGCGATTCTGTTCATCGACCCAGCCATCGACCTGTTCGCGCGCATTCGCCAGTGCCTGTGCCGTCGGCGAGATCGGCCCCGGTTCGGCAAGCCGTTCCTCGGCGAACAGCAGATCGAGATCGGCTTGCGCGATCACGGCCTCGCTGCGCAGGCTTTGCAGGTTGGCCAGAGCAAGCTGGGCGGCGATCCAGGCATCGGCAGGAGCACGACTGCCGCGCGCGGCGCTGACAGCGCCTGCGGTGCGGCCGGTTCCGGCGACAAAGGCGGAATGAGCCTTGCGCGCCCGTTCGAGCGCCTGTGCGATCCGCTGCCCGGTCTGAGCCGATAGCTGGACTGGCAGGGGCGGGGGGGCTGCGTCGACCGGCATGGCGCTGCCAGATGGGCGCTCGACGTCGCGGATCGCCAGAGAAGGATAGTCTCCCGCCGCGCTCGCGCAGCCGCCCAACGTCAGGCTAGAGGTCAGGACAAGAAGGGCAAGGGACGCGCGCGACATGGCGCGTGCCTTAGCACGGACGCACGCCAAGGCGAGAGGCCGATAAGCATCATTTCGCCGCATGCGCCGGTTGACAGTGCGCGGGCCTTCGACTAACGGCACCTCTCTTTCGGGCGACCTGCATGTTTGCGGGCCGCCCGATGCTTCGCCCGGCGGGCGCCGAACCGATCGGCATTCCGCAGAGCGGGCGATTTGTGAAGACTATATGGGTAAGGGCACCATGTTCGCAGTAGTGCGCACGGGCGGCAAGCAATACCGGGTTGCCGCCGGAGACAAGATCGCGGTCGAGAAGCTGGCTGGTGAAGCCGGTGACAAGATCACGCTGGGCGATGTTCTGATCGCGGGCGAGGACGGCAAGGTGGCCGATGCCTCCAAGGTTGCCGTGTCCGCAGAGATCATTGCGCAGGCAAAGGGCGAGAAGGTTACGGTCTTCAAGAAGCGCCGCCGCCACAATTATCGCCGCAAGCTTGGCCATCGCCAGCAGATGACCCTGCTGCGCATCCTTGCCGTGGGCGAGGAAAAGAAGTCCGCGCCGAAGAAGGCTGCCGCGCCGAAGGCGGAAACGCCCGCCGAAGACGGCGCCGAATAAGATACCGGAGTAGAACGAGATGGCACACAAGAAAGCAGGCGGCTCGTCGCGCAACGGTCGCGACTCGCAAAGCAAGCGCCTTGGCGTGAAGAAGTTCGGCGGCGAGCAGGTGGTTGGTGGCAACATCATCATCCGCCAGCGTGGCACCCGCGTCTATCCGGGCGTCAATGTCGGCATCGGCCGCGATCACACGCTGTTCGCTCTCGCGGAAGGCCGCGTGCGATTCCACCAGGGCAAGCTTGGCCGCAAATACGTATCGGTCGATGCAATGGCGGAAGCAGCCGAATAACCGGGCAGTCGATGACGGGCTGTCCTTTGCGGGATGGCCCCTTCCGGCCCGATAGCCGGAAAACGAGAGGGAGAGGGGCCACACCCGTCTCCCTTTTTTGATTCTCCCTCCATCGCATGTCGGGCCGGCTTCGTCGAAAGTCAGTCCGCCGACACGTAACTTGCCCGTAACATTGCGCTTCTAATGGCGCGGCACGGGGCGAATGGTGGAGAGAGTAATGTTCATTCGCAGCGAAAGGCTGTTCCTGAGGCCCGGCTGGCCCGAAGACTGGCAGGAGCTGTTCGGTCTGATCCACGATGAAGGCATCGTGCGCAATCTCGCGCGCGCTCCCTGGCCCTACACGCCCGAACATGCCCGCGAGTTCGCCGCCAGGGTGCAGGAAACAGGCTTGCCGAGCTTCTTCATCACTCTGCCGGGCGCGCAGGGCGCGAGGCTGATCGGCTGTGCCGGGCTGGGTCGCGATGGCGACGAGGTCGAACTTGGCTACTGGATCGCACGCGATCACTGGGGCAAGGGCTATGCGACCGAGGCGGTGCGCGCGGTCTTGTCGGTTGCGCGTGCGCTGGGCCACCGGCGGATTGTCGCCGGTCACTTCGTCGACAACCCGGCATCGGGCCGTGTGCTGGAAAAGGCCGGATTTCGCGCCATAGCCGGAACCTCGCGGCGCTTCAGCCTCGCGCGCGGCGCGGATGTGCCGATCCGGCGTTTCGAAATCGCGCTGGAGCCTTGCGGCAGCGATCCCGACGAGGATTGCGATGCAGGCAAACCGCGAATGGCGGCGTGATCTTCAGGCCGGCTCAAGCCAGTCGGGGCGCAGATCGTCGGTGATGTCATCGATCCGCAGGTGATCGATGGCCAGCCCGAGTTCGGGCCATGCGGCGCGCTGACGGGCGGGATCGGAGTTTTCGAGCGGCACCACGATCAGGCGGCGGTTGACCTTTTGCCGCCAGTTCATCCGCGCGGTGTTTTCCTGCCCGATGTAACAACCCTTGGAAAAGCTCACGCCGTTGAGTTCCACGGCATTGCATTCGAGCCATAGAGTCGCGTCGCTGCCTAGCTCTGCGCGGCCCTCGGGCACGCCCAGCGACAGCCGGTGCGCGCGCCATGCCGCGTCGGCGCTCTCGTCGTCATCAGCGACTGGCGCGAGCCACCGCTCGCCAAGCGCGGGCAGGCGCGGGTCGGGCGCGGCGCCATCGCCGATGTGGGGGCGCCAATGCACGGCTATGCTGTCGTCGCGGCCTATGTCGATCGGACGGCGCAAGCGGTAGAGCGACAGCCGCTTCGCCAGATCATCGGCGGCATCGGCCTCGCAATCGATCAGTGCGTCCTTGCCGGACGGCCAGACGATGAAATCGAACAGGGCCTTGCCTTGCGGCGTCAGCAGCGCCGCCCAGGCCGGCAAGTGGCCGCTTACATCGTTGGTGACCAGCCCTTGGAGGAACTCGAAAACGTCCTCGCTGTCGTCGCGCGGCGAGATGCGCAGTACGGCGCGGTCGAACAGTCGGGTGGCGCTCATGTCCGCCAAGGTGGGAGCTATCGTGCTGCTTGGCAACTGTTCGTCAAAAGCGATCACAGTCATTGGCGATCGCTGACATGGCAAGGGCGTATTCCCTCCCCATATTGCGAACAGTTCGCGATTTCCTCGCGATCAGGAGACCCCTGACATGATCGACATTCGACCCTTTTCCAGCCTCGGCGCTGCCGATCACGGCTGGCTCGACGCCCGGCATCATTTTTCCTTTGCCAACTACCACGATCCCGAGCGGGTCCACTGGGGAGCGCTGCGGGTGTGGAACGACGATACCATCGCGCCCAAGGGCGGCTTTCCGCTCCATCCGCACAGCGACATGGAGATCGTCACCTATGTGCGCGAAGGCGCGATCACCCATCGCGACAGCCTCGGCAACGAGGGTCGCACGGAAGCGGGCGACGTCCAGGTAATGAGCGCGGGCACCGGTATCCGCCATTCCGAATACAATCTGGATGACGAGGACACGCGTCTTTTCCAGATCTGGATCGTTCCCGATGAGCGCGGCGGCGAGCCGGGCTGGGGCGCGCGTCCCTTCCCGAAGGCGGATCGCGCCGGACAGTTCGTCACGCTCGCTTCCGGCATGGCGGGCGATCAGGACGCCTTGCCGATCCGCGCAAATGCGCGCGTGCTCGGCGCGACGCTGAAGGCGGGCGAAAGCGTGACCTATGCCACCGATCCGGCGCGCCATGCCTATCTCGTTCCCGCGACGGGTCGAGTGAAGATCGACGGTGCCGAAGTCAACGCACGCGATGGCGCGGCCATCACCGACCTCGCGAGTTTCACTATCGAAGCGGTAGAAGACAGCGAACTGGTGCTGGTGGACGCGGCGTGACCGGCTTGGCAATGAGCACCATTGAAGGAGTTGCGAATCGATGACCGAACGAAGCGAAGCCAGCCCGCGCGTGCTCGAAGCGATAGTGGATCGCTGGTCGCCGCGATCGTTCGACGAGGGCGCCGTTCCGCAGGAAGATCTCGACGTCATTTTCGAGGCGGCGGGATGGGCGCCCTCGGCCTTCAATCTGCAACCGTGGCGGTTTCTCTATGCGCATCGCGGCGATGCGAACTGGGAGCGGTTCCTGTCGTTGCTCATCGATTTCAACCAGAGCTGGGCGAAGGATGCTTCGGTTCTCGT
>JAGREJ010000318.1 GCA_020446595.1 Novosphingobium sp.
GGGCGGAATTTTCGAGGCAATGGGGGATCTGCGCGACAAGGCGCCCGACGTGTTCTGGAGCACTTCGCTGGGCGGCTTCTGGGTAATCCAGGGCTACAACGCGATTGTCGAGGCGGCCAAACGCGGCGACCTGTTCACCAGTAGCCGGATGGGAATCCCACCAACGACCGACGACGGACGCCAGCGACGACGGCTGGCGCCGCTCAATTACGATCCGCCCGATCATGCGGCTCTGCGCTCGCCGCTCAATCCGATGTTCACCCCCGCCGCGATGAACAAGTGGTCGGGCCACATCCGCAAGCTCGCGGTCGAACTGATCGAGAAGGTCCGTCCCAACGGGCAGGCCGACATGTTCGACGAAGTGACCGAGCAATTGCCGGTGCTGATCTTCATCGACCTCATGGGGCTGAAGCGTTCCGACTATCGCTTCTATCGCGCGCTCGCCAAGGCGGCGGTCGCCTCGCAGGATCGCGACGAACGCTACGACGCAATGCTTCAGGCCTACCAGTTGCTCAAGGCGGAAATCGAGGAGCGGCGAGCCGCACCGAAAGACGATCTCATCACCCGATTGCTCGATCTCGAGGTGGAGGGCAAGCCGATCACCGACGAACTGGCGCTCGCCTATCTCGAACTGCTGTTCATCGCCGGGCTCGACACGGTAGCCAATGCCATGACCTTCGCGGTGCGGTATCTCGCGATGGACCAGGCGCTGCAACAGAGGCTACGCGACGATCCCGCCAAGATCCCCCACGCGATGGAAGAACTGCTCCGCCGTCATGCCGTCGCCCCGGTCATGCGCACGGTAACCCGCGACGAAACCTGGCGCGGCTTCACCTTCCGCGCGGGCGATCCGGTGCTACTCAACTATTCCGCCGCCAATCTCGACGAGCGCATGTTCGAGCACGGGCGCGAGGTCGATATCGACCGCGAGCGGATCAATCACGTTGCATTCGGCGCGGGCCATCATCGGTGTCTGGGCCGCAATCTCGCGCGGATCGAGATCGTGATCTTCTTCGAGGAGCTGCTCAGCCGCCTTCCGACATTCCGGCTCGCTCCGGGCGAGGAAATTCCGATGCGCGGCGGCAGCGTCATGTCCATCGGACGGCTGCCACTGGTCTGGGACGCAGGCTGAAACAAAAGGGAGGTCTGGAAATGGCAACGCTGGCAACAAAGGCCCCGCCGCAGGGAATCGATCCTGCACTCGTCATCGACTACGACTTCTACGACGACGAGATCTACACGAGCGCGGGCGGCATCCCCGAAGCCATGGTCGAACTGCGCGATGCCGCGCCGGACGTGTTCTGGAGCCCGGCGCTGGGCGGATACTGGGTAATCCAGGGCTACGAGGCCATCGTCGATGCGGCAAAGAGCACCGACCTGTTCAGCAGCGTCAAGATGGGCATTCCGCCGCGGCCCGAAGACGCGCTGATGACCCAGTCGGCACCGCTCAATTACGATCCGCCCGACCACGCCGCCCTGCGTGCGCCGCTCAACAAGGTCTTCACGCCTACGCAGATGTACCGGCGGGTCGACCAGATCCGCAATCAGGCCATCGAACTGATCGAGAATATCGCGCACCTCGGCAAGGCGGACTTCTTCGAGACCGTGACCGAGCAGATGCCGGTGCTCATCTTCATCGATCTGATGGGTCTGGATCGGGCAGACTTCAAGACATACCGCAACATCGCCACGGCAGGGATCAGCTCGACCGACATGCAGGAACGGATCGACGCGGGGCGCGATGCGCGGCGGCTGGTGGCGCAATGCATCCGCGAGCGTCGGGCCAATCCGAAGGACGACCTCGTCACCTACATCACGCAGATGGAAGTGAACGGAAAGCCAGTCGATGACGAGCTGGCCCTATCCTATTGCATCCTGCTGTTCTTCGCGGGGCTCGACACGGTCGCCAACGCCATGGCCTTCTGCATGCGCTATCTGGCGATGGATCAGCAATTGCAGGAGCGCCTGCGCCACGAACCCGAAAAAATCCCGCACGCGATGGAAGAGCTGCTGCGCCGCCATTCGGTCGCCCCGGTCATGCGCACGATCATGAGGGACGAGAGCTGGCGCGGATTCAACCTGCGCGAAGGCGACATGGCGCTGCTGAACTATCCGGCGGCCAACATCGACGAGCGGGTGTTCGACCATGCCGACAAGGTCGACATCGACCGCGAGCGGATCAACCACATCGCCTTCGGCGCGGGCGTGCATCGCTGCGCGGGCAGGCATCTGGCCCGCATCGAAATTGTCGTCCTGTTCGAGGAAGTCCTCAAGCGCATGGGTACTTTCCGGCTCGACCCGGACGAGGACGTCGTGATGCGCGGCGGAAGCGTGCTGTCCATCGGCAAGTTGCCGTTGGTCTGGGACGTGCTCTGACACGACCACCACCAAGGAGCATTTCGTGAGCCTCAATGCCCGCCCCTTCACCGTCGAGATTCCGCAGTCCGCGCTCGACGATCTCGCCACACGGATCGATCTGACGCGCTGGCCTGAGAAGGAAACGGTGGGCGGCTGGGAACAGGGCGTACCGCTTGCCGAAGCGCGGCGGGTGGTCGAACACTGGCGCAACGCTTACGACTGGCGGCGCTGCGAGGCGCAGATCAACGCGCACGACAATTTCCTCGCCGAGATCGACGGGCTCGATATTCACTTCATGCATATCCGCTCGAAGCATGAAAATGCTCTGCCAATGGTGCTTACCCATGGCTGGCCGGGTTCCGTGATCGAATTCCTCAAGGTCGTCGAGCCGCTGACCAATCCCGAGGCGCATGGCGGCAGCGCGGCGGATGCCTTCCATCTCGTGATCCCCTCGCTGCCCGGTTACGGCTTTTCGGGCAAGCCGACGGCGACCGGATGGACGGTGCAACGCACCGCCGATGCCTGGGACGTGCTGATGAAGGGCCTGGGCTACGACAGGTATATCGCCCAGGGCGGCGACTGGGGCTCGGCGGTGACTTCGGCCATGGCCATACAGAACCCGCAGAGCCTGCTGGCGATCCACCTCAACATGATTATCGCGCCGGCCAGTCCCGAACAGGCGGCCGATCCCACCCCCTACGAGAAGGAATTGATGGAACGCATCGGCGTCTGGGCGAAGCAGGGGCGCGGCTATTCCGAAGAGCAGAGCACCAAGCCACAGACGCTGGCCTATTCGCTGGTCGATTCGCCAGTGGGCCAGGCAATGTGGATCTACGAGAAGTTCCACGGCTGGACCGACCACGGCGGACGCAGCCCCGTCGACGCCTTCGATCTCGACGAGATTCTCGACAACGTGATGGTCTACTGGCTCACGGCGAGCGGTGGTTCGTCGGCGCGGCTCTACTGGGAAAGCCTTGGAAACTGGCCACAGGGTAAGTCGGATGTGCCGCTCGCGGTCAGCAATTTCCCCCATGAAATCATGCCCGGCGTGCGGCGCTGGGCGGAGAATCGCTATTCGAACATCATCCACTGGGGCGACCTCGAGAAGGGCGGGCATTTCGCCGCGTTCGAGCAACCCGAGCTATTCGTTTCCGAAATGCGCGAGGCCTTTGCCGGCCTGCGCTGAGCGCGCGAACAATTATTGATACAGGGTCGCTCATTTGCTATGGCGGCGCCACCGATTGCGGGAGAGACAAGACATGTTCGATACGATCATCAGGGGCGGAAAGATCGCCGACGGTTCCGGCGATGCAAGCTACAACGCTGATATTGCCATCAAGGACGGCGTAATCGCTGAAATCGGCAATGTTTCGGGCACCGCCGCCAGCGAGATCGACGCCGACGGCGCACTCGTCACTCCCGGCTTCATCGACCTGCACACGCACTACGATGGCCAGTTCGTCTGGGACGACACCATGGATCCCAGTTTCTCGCATGGCGTGACCACCGCGATCGGCGGCAATTGCGGCGTCGGCTTCGCACCGGTCGAAAAGGAATTTCGTCGCCCGCTCGTGGAAATGATGGAAGGCGTCGAGGAGATCCCCGGCATCGTCATCGACGAAGGGCTCGACTGGAATTGGACGAGCTTCGGCGACTATCTCGACCGGGTCGAACAGAACAAGTTCACCATGGACGTCGCCAGCCACATCACCCACGCTCCGCTGCGCGTCTTCGCCATGGGCGAGCGCGCCATCAATCACGAGAAGGCGACGCCCGAGGACATCGAGCTCATGGCCCGTCTCGTGCGCGAAGCGATGGACGCGGGCGCGGTCGGCTTTTCCAGCGGTCGTCTGATGGAGCACCTTTCCAGCGTCGGCGATCACGTGCCCGGCACTTTCGCCAACGATGACGAACTGCTCGCCATTGCGAGCGCCATGGGGTCGAGCGGTCACGGCGTGTTCCAGATGATCCCCAAGGGTGCGATCGGCAACATCATCGATCAGGACGACATGACCAACAACCGCGTCGCCGAGATGGAACGCCTGGTTCGACTGACCCGCGCTGCTGGTCGTCCTTCGACCTACACGGTTATCGAGTTCTCCGACGAGCCGGAAAACCGCAAGTTCCTTGTCAGCGAAACCGACCGTATCCTGAAGGAAAACCCGTCGCTCGAAATGCACCCGCAATGCGCATCGCGCGGCGTCGGTTCGATCATGATGCTCGATTCGCATCACCCCTTCAAATTCAAGCCCGCCTATCTCGAGATCGCGGACCTTCCGGCAGCCCAGCGCGCCGAGGCGATGCGCGATCCCGCGCGCCGCGCGGCTATCCTGTCGCAGGAAGATACGCCGCCCGCGGGCAGCGATCCAATGATCGTGCGCATGGTTTCGCGCATGCCGATGACTTGTCCCCGGTTCGTCCTGATCCGCGACCATGTGGATTACGAGCCGCTTCCCGATCAGACGATCGGGGCGCTGGCCGCGGCGACCAACATGACTCCGCTCGAGTATCTCTACGATCACATCACTGCCGGCGACGGCACCAATGCCGCGATCTCGTTCTTCCTCAACTACAACGAGGGCAACCTCGACGAGACCTACGAGATGATGAAGAACCCCAACGTCATCTCCGGCCTTGGCGACGGCGGCGCGCACGTTCGTCTGATCTGCGACGCTTCACAGACCACCTTCCAGCTCGCCTTCTGGACCCGAGATCGCACGCGCGGCCCCAAGCTGCCGCTCGAATATGTCGTCCGCAAGATGACACACGACAGCGCGCGGCTCTACGGCATGAACGATCGCGGCCTGCTGAAGGTTGGCAAGCGCGCGGACATCAACGTGATCGACTACGCGAACCTCCAGCTTGGCGTGCCGAAGATGAAGTTCGACCTGCCGAGCGGCGCACCGCGCATCCATCAGCCCTCGACCGGCTACCTGGCGACGATGGTCAATGGCGAGGTCACGCGCCGCAACGATGCGGACACCGGCGCGCGTCCGGGCCGCCTCTATCGCAGCCGCCCGAACTGATCCTGTCCTGACAGGAATTGCGGCCAGTCTGCCCAAGCGGCAGGGCTGGCCGTTCCTGTTTGCGAGGAAGAATCGATGATAAAGCTGACGATGCTCATCCGCCGCAAGCCGGGCATGACCCGCGAGCAATTCCGCGATTACTACGAGACGCGTCACATCCCGCTCGCCGAGGCGCACACGCCCTATCTCTCTGGATACAAGCGTAATTTCATCGTCGATCAGTTTGCGGGCGAGGACCTGTTCGACTGCATCACCGAGTTCTGGTTCGACGTCGAGGGCGACTATGCGCAGATGCGCGGCAAGCTGTTCCCACCGGACGTCATGCAGATGATGGCAGACGACGAAGAGAACTTCATCGACCGGTCCAAGAGCCAGCTTTTCCTGATCGAGGAGAACGTCAGCCCGCCCGAAAACCTGCTCGGCAACCGGGCGAAGGCCGACTGATTCCCTGTCTCAGGCCGCGCGTTCGAAAATCGCGGCGATGCCCTGCCCGCCGCCGATGCACATCGTCTCAAGCGCATAGCGCCCCTGCATGCGCTCAAGCTCGTAGAGCATAGTCGCAAGGATTCGCCCGCCAGTCGCGCCGATGGGATGACCGAGCGAAATCCCCGAACCATTGGGATTGAGGATTTCGTGGCGCGAGTCGTCGTCGCTCCAGCCCCAGCCCTTGAGCACGCCGAGAACCTGCGGCGCGAAAGCCTCGTTGAGCTCGATCAGGTCGATGTCATTCCAGCCCTTGCCGGTGCGTGCGAACAGCCGCTCGACCGCAGGGACCGGGCCAATGCCCATCCGCGAAGGCTCGCAGCCCGCTGCCGCCCATGAGTCGAACCAGGCCATCGGCGTCAGGCTCAGTTCCTCAAGCTTGTCCTCCGCCACGACGAGGCAGGCCGAAGCGGCATCGCTCTGCTGGCTGGCATTGCCCGCCGTCACCACGCCGTCCTTTTCCATGACCGGCAGCTTGCCCAGCGATTCGGGCGTCGAATCACCGCGCACGCCTTCGTCTTCGGCAAAGATCACCGGATCGCCCTTGCGCTGCGGTATCGAGATCGGAACCATCTCCTTGTCGAACTTGCCGTCCGCCCATGCCTTGGCGGCGCGCTGCTGGCTGCGCGCGGCATAGACGTCGCATTCCTCGCGGGTGATGCCGTAGTCGCGCGCAACATTGTCGGCGGTCTCGATCATGCCGGTGATGACGCCGAACCGCTCGATCGGCTGCGACATCACGCGGCCCCGCGCGAGCCGGTCGAACAGTTCGATGTGGCCTGCCTTCATGCCGGTGCGGCCCTTGATGGTATAGTGCTCGACCTGGCTCATCGATTCGCAGCCGCCAGCGATCACGACATCGGCAGCGCCGGTCTGGATCATCATCGCCGCATCGACCACGGCCTGAAGTCCCGCGCCGCAGCGCCGGTCAAGCTGGTAACCGGGAACGCTGACCGGCAAGCCCGCCGCCAGCGCCGCCCAACGACCGATAGCGGGGGCTTCGCCATTGCCGTAGCCCTGCGCAAACACGACATCGTCGATCCGCTCGGGGTCGACACCGCTGCGTTCGACCAGCGCGCGAATGATGATCGCGCCAAGCTCGCCTGCGGGAATACCCGACAGCTTGCCGAGGAACTTGCCCACACCGGTACGGACGGGGCTGACGATGGCTGCTCTACGCATTGTTTATCCTTGATTCTTCAGGCTGATTCGAAAAGCTTGCGCAGCTCCGGCTGCGAGACCTTGAGCGAGGGCGTGCGCGGGAAGTCCTCCATGCAGCGCATCTCGACCGGCACCTGGTAGGGCATCAGCCGCTCCTTGAGGAACGCGCGCAGTTCGGCATCGTCGGGTGCGGAGGCGCCTGCCTTGAGCAGGTAGCCCGCAACGGGGATTTCGCCCAGCCGCTTGTCTGGCAGGCCGACAACCGAAGCCTCGCGAATCGCCGGGTGCGCTTCCATGGCCGTGGCGACATCGGTCGGCTGGATCTTGAAACCGCCGCGAATGATCGCGCCGTCATGGCGACCGCGGATATAGAGGAAATTGTCCTCGTCGAGCTCGGCAAGGTCGGTCGTGCGCGTCCAGTCCATCGAGCCTGAATTGCCGCCGCGCAGTTCGAGCAGGCCCTGTTCGCCCGGAGCCAGCACTTCGCCGCTCTCGGGATCGACGATGCGGGCATCGACGCCCTTGTTGACCCGGCCGACCGCGCCGCGCTTGGCTTTCCAGTGGTCCTTGAAATCCTGCAAGGTCCAGCCGGCGACACCGCCCGCAAACTCGGTCGCGCCATAGGCCTGCAGCACCGGCACGCCGTAACGTTCGAAGAAGGCGTCGGCCAAATCGGGATCGAGCGGCGCGGTGCCGGTGCGGTAGGCCAGCAGGCTCGAATAGGTATCGTCGGGCAGATTGGCGTCGAGCAGCATCCTGAGCGCCGCCGGGGGCGCGCCCGCAACCTTCGGACGATGCCGCACCAGTGCCGAGGCGAAGCCATCGACCGTGAACTTCTCGATCACGGAAATCTTCCGCCCGCCGAGGAAGTTGTTCATGACATGGGTGATGCCGGAGATGTGCGCGAGCGGATTGGTGATGATTTGCACGCCGCTGCGCAGCTTCGGCTTCTGCCCAGGATCGCGTCCTTTCTCGAAAGCGGCGGCGCTTTGCAGAGCCTTTTCGAAGCGGTCGCGCGGCAGGGGAATGCGCTTGGGCGTGCCGGTGGTACCGCTCGAAAGCATCTCGATGGCAACGCCGGGCGCGTCGGCATTTTCCCACTTCGCCTTGTCGCCGGGCAGGCTGTCGATCAGACGCGGCGCTTCGGTCAGTTCGGCAGGCAGCAGCACGCCGATCGCGCCGATCCTGCTCGCGGCATCCTTGAGTCCCGCACGCTCCCACTCGTCCTCGAGCGCGACAATGACCGGCACCTTGGACTTGAGCACATCTTCAACAAGCTTTTCGTCGGGCGCCGACGCATTGATGCTGGCGACGCAGCGCCCGGTGCGGAACATCGCGATAAGCGCGGGCACCATCGGAGCGGAGTTACGCAGCAGCATGCCCACGCGCATGTCCGGGCCAATGCCCTGGGCTCCAAGCAGTGCGACCAGCGCATCGCTCGCCGCCATGATCTCGCGCCAGCTCCAC
>JAGREJ010000319.1 GCA_020446595.1 Novosphingobium sp.
TTCAGATCCTTGAATGTCGCAATCTGCGTATAGCCGCCGTAGCCATGATGGTGCGACAGGTTGGCATTGCGCTCATCGACACCCGCACTGTAGCCGCTCGAATAGGCGTCCGAACGGCTGTAGTTGTGGTAGGCGGCGTTGTAGAGGCCGTCCTTGTAGCCGCGGTCGAACTCCGCAGACTGCTGCGCGTCGTAGTTCGCGCCCTGCTCATGGTGCGACTTGTGGCTGAGCAGTGCGCCCAGAATAGCCGCACCGGCCACAACGCCTGCCGCTGCTGCCGCATCGCCGCCGCCGGAATGGCCGCAATCGCTGTCCTTGGCATCGTTGACGGTCATGACCTGACCCTCGCTCGCCTCGACGACGACGCAATTGTCGTCCTTGCCGTTCCACCAGTAGCTGTAGACGTATCCCATCGAATTCTTGTTGGACGAGACATGCTTGAAGCCACGCTGCGAAAGCACGTTTTCGGCGCTGGATCCGTTCATGCCGTTGATGTCGGTCAGCGTGCTTGCCTTCTTCGCCAGCACGGGCGTGGCGGTCATCGCCAATGCGACGGCGGATGCTACTGTGATTCGGGTGAAATTCGTTTTCATACGTCGCTCCTTTGCCACAAAACGTGGTGTTTTGACCGGACTGGCGAGGCGAGCGCGATTACCTGCGACTGTCCGGGACGCTTCCAGACGAACACAATGCATCGCCGGAGTCTAGTCATTTCAGACCGTTTCCATCATGTTTTAGGTGCTGAGTGCATTCCCCGTGCACGGCTCTGGACCACACCCGGCGAGCGCCGCCTTCATCCTGCACGGCCCCGTCGCGGGAAGAGCTCGCTGCGGGTGAAATGCAGCGAAACGATGCGCCAGCCCTTGCCGGTCCGACGGTGGGTGCCGTCATAGTAACCAAGATGCGAAAGCGCCCCGTCCTGCGCCGCGATTGCCACCATCGAGCGGTTGCGCGCGCTGTCACCCGCCACGTCGATCACATGGTTGACCATATAGTGAACCGTGATCGTGTCGCCCGCAGCCTCGCGCAGCCATTGCTTGATCGCCTCGCGCCCCTCGGGCGTATCGGTCGCCAGCCCCAGTTCCGCGCCCATCCCGGACCATGAGGCAACAGCGTCTTCTGCCAACAGCGCATCGAGATCGTCCCAGTGCTTGAAATCGACCGCGTGGTGATAGCGGGAGAGGTTTTCGATAATTTCGGCCTTGTCCGCTGCCAGCATTAGACGCGCTTGCATATCTCCAGCCATTGGCCTCCCCTCTCTTCCTGCCTTGCATGGCGGCCACACAAGCAACCACAGCGGGGCGGCGAAGTCGAGCCGAGCGAGCTGCGACGATTCGTATCCCCTTGAATGTTTCGCTCATGACTTCAGGCACAGAAAATTGAACTCCAGGCATTCATGATGTAAACCGGAGTCGCGACGGGGAAAATGAACGCAATAACGGGGCAAAGTGGAGGGTTAAATGAGCCGGAACACTATTGCCCTGAAAACAATTATCACTCTTTTTTCGACCGCGCTGCCAGGCACGATTGCATATTCGCAATCGGTTGAAATCAGACAGATTACTCCACCCACTTCAAACAATAGCGAAGTCGTCTGGCCCCTGATCGAGGTAGATGGAACCGGCACGAAACGTTATGACAGGGTCTATACGAAGGAAGTCGACATATTCGTCGAGGTCTTCGGCACCGGCAGGCCAAAGCGAACCGAAGGGTCGCCCGCCGTTGGCATCAGCGTGGAGAGCGGCAGGACCTCGGCAAGGGAGGCGTGGCAGAAGAAGTCCCTGTTCAAGGTTACCTTCCCCTATGTCGACCCGATGTCTCAGTATGTGACCGGCTCACGCGTTTCGCCGATCAAGCTGTGCAACGACAAGCTGAATGCCACCAAGGGCGCTGCGCGGACCGCGTTCCTGCGCGAAGGCGTGAAATACAATTACGGCAACGCCTGGAAGGCCAGGGTCAGCGCGCAGTGGTGGACCAAGGGCCTCATCAAGGAGGAGCGGACCTATGACAAGGACGCGCAACTGTTCGCGCGCATCGTCTGCCGCCCGCTGCTCGGGCCGAAGGTGCGCACCAAGACCTCGACGACCGGAAGTTCCGGCACGCCGCGCACCAGCGCACCGCAACCGACCCGCACCAACCCGCCGCCGACCCGGATGAATCCCGCTCCGGTTAGGACGAACCCGGCGCCGGTGCGCACCGATCCGATTCCGCCGCCTCCACCGCCGTCCGCCACTCCCGGCGATCTCGACGTCCGCATTCGCGGGGCCAATCGCAACGGTCCGGGCGGCGCGGTCCAGATGTGGGTCTACAATGCCGGGCCGGACCCCGCACGTGGCTGCCAGATCGACTGGCGCGATCCGGTCAGCGGCAATTTCACGCGGGTCGCCACCCTGCCCTCGATTGCCGCCAGGGAGACCAAACAAGTCGCCAATGCGCTGCCCTCCGACGCCAACAGCCGGTTCCGGGTGCAATGCGCCAACGAGCCGGCCTCCGCCAATGGCAACAACGGGTACGCATTACCCTGAGCGAACAAGCGGGAGCTACACCATGAGAACGATCAGGAAATCCGGATTGTGGCTGCTGGGATCGATAGCACTGGTCTCCTCTGCCCCGGCGATCGCGGCAATGACGGGATACGTCAAAATCCCGGACATCAAGGGCGAATCCAGGGGCAGCAGCGCGCAGGCCACTTATCTTACCTTCAAGATGGAAAGGGTGCTCATCACCTCGCACCAGTCAGGCACGAGCGCCTCTGACGACCGCCACAGGCAATGGATCGACGTGCTGAGCATCTCCCCGACGATCCACAAACCCGGTAGCGGCGGCACTGCGACCGGACATGAGGAAGAGATCGACATCTACGGGATAAGCTGGGCGACCGCGCGTCCGGCGTCTGCCACCGCTCTGGCCGGCTCGAAGCCGCCGAAAGTTCTGAACAGCAGTGGCGGTCCCGGCCAGATGCGCGCGCAGATCGCCTGGCCGGGCTGCAGGGTCGGCAAGAGCCTGCCGCATGTCATCGTCGCTCAGAATCGCGGGCCGCAAGCCGAACTTCGGGGCGTGCGCGTCGTGCGCTGCGCGGCGCGGCAGGTTACATTCCATTACAACGCGATCGCGGTGAAGCGCTAGCGGCGGGGCAAATCGCGCTGTCCTACACACCGCGTTTCGGTGCATGACCGCCGGTCCTCTCCCGTTGCCCGGAACCGCACCGATGATCGAGCCTCCCCGCCCCAATAACCGCAAACGCAAGCGCCGCGGCACCTTGCCCACCTTCACTCCCGTGCCGCGCCACTACAACCGCCACGACGGATGGACGCCCGAGCGCCAGCGCGGCTTTATCGAGGCGCTGGCCGACCTTGGCAGCGTCAAGGCCGCCGCCCATGCGGT
>JAGREJ010000320.1:0-345 GCA_020446595.1 Novosphingobium sp.
CGCGCGGTCCATGCCCAGTTCCTTGGCCTTCTTCTCCGACACGATCACCACCGCCGCCGCGCCATCGACATTGGCCGAGCACATCAGCTTGGTCAGCGGATAGGCAATCAGGTCGCTGGCGAGCACTTCCTCCAGCGAAGCCTCGGTCTGGAACTTCGCCTTGGGGTTCATGGCGCCGTGCTTGCGGTTCTTGACCGCGATCTTGGCGAACTGCTCCATCGTCGTGCCGTATTTCTCGGCGTGGACGGTGCCGCATTCGGCGAAGACGGCGGGCATCGAGCCCGAGCCGAAAATGCCTTCCGGCTGGAGGCCCGCTCCGGGGCCGCCGCCAAGCAGGCCGTGCGG
>JAGREJ010000320.1:419-5035 GCA_020446595.1 Novosphingobium sp.
GCGCCCGAAGCGCAGGCGTTCGACACGTTGACGCAGGGGATGCCGGACTGGCCGATCTCGCGCATGATCTGCTGGCTCATCGAAGCCGAAGCCGTGAACGCCGAGCCGGTGTAGAACACCTGGACATCGTCGATGGTGAGCCCCGCGTCGTCGAGCGCCATCAGTGCGGCCTCGCCGCCAAGCTGCGCGGGCGTACGGTCGGGATAGCGCCCGAAGGCGATCATGTCGGCGCCGATAATGTAGGCATCGCTCATTGTTCTAACTCCTATGCGTCGGCCGTCGCGGCCGTGAAATGATAGGCGACGTAGGGATTGCCGTCCTTGTCCTTGGCTCCGCCGGCATCGTCCATCACGAGGCGTACGGGCATGTCGGCCTTCAGGTTGTCATGATCCACGCCCTTCAGGTTGCCCTTGATGGTGATGCCGTCATCGAGCCGGACAATGGCCGAGACGAAGGGCACTTCGATACCCGGAAAGCTTCGGTGGACGATCGACCAGGTGACGAGCTTGCCGCTGTCCCCGGCGCGGAATTCCTCCATGGTGCCGCGCGCGTGGCATTTGCGGCAGGCTATGGTCGGAACCTCGGCGGCGGTGCCGCAGGCGGAGCAGCGGAACGCGCGCACCCAGGCGTCGCCGCTGTCATCGACCGCGATGTTGGATCGTCCGGGTATTGCCATCGGTTTACTCTCCCAAAGAACGTGAGCCCTTGCCGCTTCGCCTAGGCCTGGCAGGGACGCCGGGCAAGAGCGCATTGCAGCGGATCACGCGTCGTATTTGACCGATTCAGTCGTGATCTGCGCATCGAACGGCCCACCATCGCGCCCGCGCACCTCGCGTCCGATCGATTGCAGATACTGGCCCGAATAGGTCGTCATGCCGGTGGTGACGAGCGGATCGACCAGGCACAGCGCAAGGATCGCCTCGGCCATGACTTCGGGGTCTTCGGGCGCGGTCAGCCGGTCACGCGACAGGATGCCCTTGTCGATCATCTTCTGCACGTTCTCGGTGATGACCGAATTGACCGGCGCGACGGTGTTGGCGCTGATCCCGGTGCCGTGCAACTCGGCCGCGAGCGCACGGGTGAACAGGTTCAGCGCCGATTTCGAGGAGGTGTAGGACGAGCAGCCCTGCGTCTTGTGGAATTCCAGATAGGGAGGTCCGTCGGCGCTCGGCGCGGCGCGGTCGGCAATGGTCGAGGAGACATTGACGATCCGTCCCCAGTCCTGCGCCATCATGCCGGGCAGCGCGCGAACGATCATGTCGCGGGTGCCGAACACGTTGATCTCGAAAGCCTGACGGAATGTCTCGTCGGACATTTCCCAGACGCGCTGGCCCTTCATCGCGCCGCCCGCGACATTGTTGACGAGCACGTCGACCTTGCCGAAGCGATCGAGCACCTCGTCCATGAAGGCGGCGCGCGATTCGGGTTTCGTCGCATCGAGTGGCAGGGCGTGCGCCTGCCCGCCGCGCCCGCGAATCTGCGATACCGTCCAGGCGAGCGTCAAGGGTTGCGGGTCGGCCTCGTCGCCCACTTTGCGCGCGCCGACGATGACGGTTGCGCCTTCCGAAGCGATGCGTTCGGCGGTTGCCGCGCCGATGCCCTGACTCGCGCCGGTTACGACCGCGATGCGGCCTTCCAGTTCACCCATGTCTCATTCCTCTCATGCAAGTTCTTCGATGGTGACCGGCAGGCTGGTCCAGCCGATCTGGAATTGCGAAGCGGGCCAGTTCCCGCGTTCGGGATGGACGGTGTAGCGTTTCACCGCGTTCAGGAACTCGCGCAGCATGACCTGCCCTTCGAGCCGTGCGAGGTGAATGCCGATGCAGAAATGCGGGCCCACGCCGAAGCTGAGCAGGCGGCGCACCTTGCGGTTCCAGATGAACTCGTCAGGCTGGTCGAACTCGCGGTCATCGCGGTTGGCCGAGGCAATGTTGAGGATCACCCGCTGCCCCGGTTCGAGATCGACGCCGCCCAGTCTCACCGGCTTTTTCACGGTTCGCCCGAACCATTGCGCGGGGGCGTTGAAGCGCAGCATTTCCTCGAAGGCCGGAACGATGCTGTCGGGCATGCCCGCGCGAATTTCGGCAAGCTGATCGGGTCGCCTTGCCAGTTCGAGCAGGCCGCCCGCGACGATCTTGGGCAGGGTTTCGGTGCCGCCGACAAGGATACCATTGAGATCGACCGCGATTTCTTCATCGGTCAGGGGTCGGCCGATGGTATCGCGATGGATGAGCGCGTCGATAACCGGGCTTTCCGTTCCCTTGCCCGCCCGGCGGCGTTGCACCGTTTCGAGCAGCAGCGCGTATGTGAAGGCGCGTGCCTCATCCAGGTCGGGACCGTCGTTCAGCGCCGCGACGCTGCGATTGACGGCATCGGCCAGCGCCTGGGGATCCTGGGGTTCGATGCCGAGCACGCGGCAGACCATCGTCACAGAGACAAAGCTGGCGAAATCGGTGTTGAGATCGAATTCGCCGCGCGGCAGCAGCAGGGCCAGCCGCTCTTGCACCAGCGCAGTGATCTCGGCCTCGCGCTTCGCGATCGAGCCCTTGAGGAAGGGCAGGGCGGTCGCCTGCCGATGCTGGGTATGCACCGGCGGATCGAGGAACAGGAACATGTTCTTGACCGGCTCAAGCACGGGCTCGGGCGGATTGCCGCGATGGTGCTCGAGCAGGACTTCGCGCGGGAACACCATTCCCTCGCTTTCCGAGAAATGATCGCGGTCCATATAGCCGTTCCACACGTCCTCGTAGCGGGTGAAGACCCAGGAGTCGTATTCGGGGATGAAATAGGCGGGATGGTGCTCGCGCAAGATCCGGTAAAGCGGTTGCGGATTGCGCATCGCCTCATCCGAATAGGGATCGAAGCGAAACTCACTGGGCGGCGCGCTGCTCATCGGATCACCGGTTCGCTGATCGTCGCGACGACCTGCACCAGATGCGGATCGACGATGAACTCAGGGCAGTCGGCATCGAAATAGGCATCGACAAGGCCCCAATGGACCGGCGTTTCCATGTAGGGGCCGGTAAGTCCGGCGATGTCGTCGTATTCCTGCTCCCAGACGTAGTGGATCGGCTTGCGACCCTCGCTCCAGGCAGCGCGGTTGAGACCCCAGGCGCGGATTTCGGGAACATATTTCGCCAGCAGCAGCGTGCGCTCTTCCAGTTCGTGCACCAGTGCCGGATCGGCGTGGGCGAAGCAGGAAAACAGCAGGCCGCGCCAGATCTTCGTGCCGCCGGGCGAAGGGGCTTTGCGGGTCATGCGATAGCCGACGCCGGTCACTTCCGCGTCCCCGATCAGTGGGAGCACCGCGCCGCGCCATGCCGGATCAAGCATGGCCGCGTTCGCCGCCGCCTCGCTCTCGTGGACCATGCGCCAGACGATGTGACCGGAGTTGATCGTCGCCTCGTGGTAGACGCGGGTGACGAGGTTCTCGACGACGCCGGGCAGCCGGTTCGCCGCCGCGCGCAGGCCGACCATCAGCGTTTCGCGCGTGCCGATCCGGTCGGTGGGCAGGGTGAGGATGCGCAGGGAAACGAACATGGCTCAGTCCTCCCCCGGTTGGTCGGTCAGCATGCGGCGTTTGCGGCCTTCGATCAGTGGCGCGAGGCCCTGCCAGAAGGCGAGCTTGTCCTCGCGTTCGTCGCTGCCGTCGGCCTTGCGGCTGAGTCGCTGCTTCCACCAGCCGGCCTCGCCCTTGACCGACCACAGGTAGAACAGCGTCGTCGGCAGTTCGGCGATATCCATCGCTGGCGGGCTTTGCCATTGCGCTTCGAGCTTCATGCCGCGCGCCTTGGCCGCGGGGATATAGTCGCTGCGATAGGCATCGCGCACTTGCGCCGCCATGCCCGGTTTGGCTTCGATCTCGTCGAGGATCAGAATTCGCATCTTCTTAGCCATCGCCGCGCAATTCCTTCGCAAAGGCGACCGTTGCCGCCGCGCCTGCGCGCACGAAGCCCGAATCCGCGCCATAGGCGAGGAAGGTCATGCCGATTGCCGCCAGCTGGCGGGCGCTGTCCTCGCCGAGCGCCGCACAGCCGGGGATCTTGCCGTGCCTGTTCGCGGCCTCGACCACCTTGCGGCAGCAATCGAGAATCGCATCCGACATTTGCAGCGACAGGCCATGGCCGAGCGACAGCGCGAGATCGACCGGGCCGACGAACAGTCCATCGACACCGGGAGTCGCGGCGATGGCGTCGAGATTATCCATCGCCTCGGCGGTTTCGATCATGACGAAGCACAGCGGTTCGATGGTATCGCCCTGGGGCGAATAGTAGCTGCGGACCCTGCCGAAGGAGCGGTTGCCGTCCGGCGGATAGCGGCAGGCCATGGCCGCAACGCGCGCATCCTCGGGCGTCGAGACCATCGGCACGATCACCCCGCCCGCGCCAAGGTCGAGCGTGCGCATGATATAGTCGGCAGTGCACCAGGGCACACGGACAAGCGTCTGTGTGCCGCCCAGTTCCGCCGCGCGCAGCGTGTCGACCATGTTGTGCCAGTCGATCCCGCCGTGCTGGCCGTCGAGCGCGACGAAATCGAGCCCGGCGCGGCCCATCAGTTCGGCGGAGACGCCGTTGTCGATGGTCACCCAGCTACCGAGCGCGGGCTTGCCTGCCGCG
>JAGREJ010000321.1:0-281 GCA_020446595.1 Novosphingobium sp.
AACAACCGCTGGGAACGCAAGAGCGGCAAATTGCGACCGAGCCGCACGCGGCGCTTGCGCAACAACCTGTCGTATCGGCTTGCTTCGTTCAATGCCGCGGCAAGCTCCCGTCGCAACGTCGCGCACCACTACGACATCGGCAATGCGCTCTACGAGCTGATGCTCGATGCAGAGCACATGCAGTATTCCTGCGCCTACTGGCCGCGCGCCGACATGACCCTGAGCGAGGCGCAGGAGGCCAAGCTCGCGCACATCGCGGCAAAGCTGGCCCTGGCTCCCGG
>JAGREJ010000321.1:432-4547 GCA_020446595.1 Novosphingobium sp.
GTCGATTATCGCGCCTTGCCCGAACGCGGCGAGCACTATGACCGGATCGTTTCGGTCGGCATGTTCGAACACGTCGGTCGGCCGCAGTTCGAGACATTCTTCCACGCCTGCGGCAGGATGCTCGCCGAAGACGGCGCGATGTTGCTTCACACCATCGGGCGCATGGGCGGCCCCGGCAAGACTGACGCCTTCACCCAGAAATATGTTTTTCCGGGCGGATATATCCCTGCCCTGAGCGAAACGCTGGAAGCCAGCGAAAAAGCGCGGCTTATCGCCACCGACGTGGAGACATTGCGCCTTCACTACGCAAAGACGCTCCGCTCATGGTATGCCCGCTGCATGGAACAGCGCGAAGAGATCGTCGAACTGTTCGACGAACGCTTTTTTCGAATGTGGACGTTCTATCTGTCTGGGGCGACCGCCGCCTTCGAGAGCGGCGGCATGTGCAACTATCAGATACAATACGCGCGCGACCGTCATGCCCTGCCGCTGACGCGTGACTATATTGCCAGCGCGGAAGTTGGCCTGTTGGAGTAGGATGCTCCAGACATGAGGCACAACAGAATCATCGTGATTGCGGGAGCTCTCGCTTTTGCCTCGCTATTGGCGGCTTGCGGTGTCAGTGCGACCGAACCGCAGCCGGGACACGGCTTTCGCACCAGCCTGCGAACCGGAACACCCACAGGTCCGGCCCACACCTTCGTCGCCGCTGAAAGCCCGCCGGACGCCTTGGCCTTCCGTTCTTCCGTGCCCGGCGACAGCAAGCGCCCGGTCATCGTTCATTACTTCCCCACCTTCCCGCTCACCATTGGCGGCCGCGACCCTGACAAGGACTACTACGCGCAGCATTATCTCAGGCGTGATGGCGAGAATGGCAAGTTCGCGGCCTACGGCGGCATGCTGCGCGAGCGCCCCCTTCCCGGTCCCAAGGCAGCAAAGCAGAAAAAGTCCGATCTTCGCGTCGAGGTGGCGCGCGCGGCCCGCATCGGGATCGACGTGTTCGGTGTCGATCTGCTCAGGCTGAATGGCAAGCTCGCCGAAATGCCACACGCTCTGCTTGATGCGGCACAGGACGCCGATCCGCGCTTTCGCGTGGCCATCGAACCGGACATGAGCAGCATGCGCAAGGTCACGCTTGATGAACTGGCCGAGTACTTGCTGAATTTCGCCAGACACCCGGCCGCCTTCCGCACCGCCGACGGTCGGCTGGTGGTCATGCCGTTTCGGGCGGAACTCCGACCGCCGGAATTCTGGAAGGCGCTTCTGGATCGCATGGCCGCGGCGGGAGAGCCGGTCGCGTTCATTCCCATCTTCATCGAGCCCAAGGGCATGAGGCAATATGCCGATCTCTCGGTAGCGGTGACGCGCGGAGTGACCGGAGATGCCGGGGCCGGTGAGGCGCAGCGCACCTTTGGCCGAAGGGCAACGACGATTGGCTATCCCGCCTGGATCGCGACCGTCACACCGCAGGACTCCCGCGCCAAGTATGGCCTCGCCGCCGAGGCGGAGGGAAGCATGTCGCTCACCGAAGCATTCAAGGCGGGCATCGATGGCGGCGCGAGCGGCGTGCACGTGATGACCTGGAACGATTACAGCGAAGCCACCGAGTTACAGCCGAGCACCGCGACTCGCTTCGCCTATTACGACATCGCCGCCTATTACATCGCCTGGTTCAAGACGGGCGCGCCGCCTGTGATCGAGCGCGACGGATTCGTCGGCCTCCATCGCAGGCAGCTATTCCGTCCCGGAAACAGGGCGCTGGGCAAGCCTTGGAAAATGCGCGGTCGGCCCAGAGTCGACATCGTGGAGATGACGGCCTTCCTGACAGCGCCCGCCGAACTGGCGATCACCAGCGGCGGCCAGACGTTCAGGCAAAGCGCGCCTGCCGGCCTGCAACGCTTCACCGCACCTGCTGCGGTGGGACCGGTGTCAATGAGCATCGTGCGCAAGGGCAAAGTCGTCGCCCGGTGCAGGAGCCCGTGGAAGATCGAGGCCGAGCCAGACCGGCAGGATCCGCTCTATGCCGGGTTCTCCAGTCTGCGCGGATGCAATTAGCGCACGTTCATCGCTTCGCCAGTGAATAGACAGGCCCGAACCGGATCAGCGCCGCGCCTGCAAATGGAAGCGCCACGACCCAAAGCCGGACCCCGGTCACACCGAGCGGGCTGGCGATGCTGATCGCCGCTGTCATCGCCAGTCCGGCGCAGATCATCAACAAACCCGCCACCAGCCGCCAGTGCGGCACCTGCCGTGCATCGACCGGCTCGCGGCCGGGGCTCTCGAACCGCGCGAACAAGACGACGAGCGGAACCGTCGCAACAATGTAGAGCGCGAACCACAATGGGCGCGCAAGCCACCAGTCTGAAGTCGCCGGAAAGCTGTGCAACCCGGCTCCGCCGAGCAGCCAGGCGCCTGTCACCACCGCGACAAATGCAGTGAGGTGCCAAAGATAGATGGTCATTATCATGCCATTGACCAGGACCACCGCGGTCCACGCGCGATCGCTCTCCAGCCAACGCCGCAGGATCGGCTCCAGCGTCAGCGCAATGCCCGCCTGCGCAATGCCGAGCGCCAGCAGCGCGAGGGTCGGCGGCATCGAATTGCTAAGGTCCGCGCCGGGAACGCCGATCATCGCTACGGGATAGGGACCGAAACGCACCAGCAACAGCAGTGCGGTCAATCCTGCCAGCCCCATCGCCAGGGCCCTGCCTCGCCCCGCGAAGCGACCCTCGCTCCAGGCATAGCCAAGCTGATGGATCGCCAGCCAAACGAACAGGAAATTGGCAAAGTTCACATAGGGCACGCCGAACCGCAGCGACGCGACATCGATTGCGACAGCACCGGCGATCAGGGCGACCACGCTCAGAAAGCCCGCCCTGCGCCAGAACGCATGGGTCCATGGCGTCAATGCGGTGACGATCAGATAGACGGCAAGGAACCACACCGGGATCAGCGCGAGCTGCGCCGCCATCTTCACGATCCCCCGCTCCACGCCAGCGGCGGCTCCAAACAGCGCGAAGGCCGTCCAGACCAGGAACAGCGGCAAGACCGGCGCGATCAGACGGCGCACCCGCGAAGCGAACCAGTCGGGCCAGTTGCCCTGTTTGCGAACGCTCGCGGCCCAGGACATCCCGTTCGAGAATCCACCGACAAGGAAGAACACGGGCATGACCTGAAAAAGCCAGGTCAGCCACTGCGTCCACGGCGCGATCCCGAGCAGATGCCCTCCTGTCACTGCGCCATTCTCGACGTAGGGCGCGGCCACCAGCCAGTGGCCAACAACGACCGCAAGGATCGAGAGCGCGCGCAACAGGTCGACCACGCGGTTGCGCTCGGGCGGCGCCTTGGCCGCTACCGCAGCGGCGCGCTGCCACATACCGGACTTCGCCAAGCGCACCTCCTCTTGCCGCGCCTATGCCCATGCCCTAGTGGCGCACGCGAACATTCTGGACCAGATTCTCGCCGGAGCGCAACATGTCGGACATCAGGAAGGTCGTTCTCGCCTATTCGGGCGGCCTCGATACCAGCGTCATCCTCAAGTGGCTGCAAGTCACTTACAATTGCGAGGTCGTGACTTTCACCGCCGACCTCGGTCAGGGCGAGGAACTGGAACCGGCGCGCCGCAAGGCCGAGCTGATGGGCATTCCCGATGCCAACATTTTTATCGAGGATCTGCGCGAGGAATTCGTGCGCGATTATGTCTTCCCGATGATGCGCGCCAACGCGCGCTACGAGGGCGACTACCTGCTGGGCACTTCGATCGCGCGACCGCTGATTTCCAAGCGTCTTATCGAGATCGCGCACGAGACAGGGGCAGACGCCGTTGCCCACGGCGCCACCGGCAAGGGCAACGATCAGGTGCGTTTCGAGCTTTCGGCCTATGCGCTCGATCCCGACATCAAGATCATCGCTCCCTGGCGCGAATGGGATTTGACCAGCCGCACCGCGCTAATCGACTTTGCCGAAAAGCATCAGATTCAGGTGCCCAAGGACAAGCGCGGCGAAAGCCCGTTCTCGACCGACGCGAACCTCCTGCACACTTCTTCCGAGGGCAAGGTGCTGGAAGACCCGTGGGAAGAGACGCCCGGCTATGTCTATTCGCGCACGGTCGATCC
>JAGREJ010000040.1:0-23836 GCA_020446595.1 Novosphingobium sp.
GGATCGGCGCGCGGATCGACGGCCATGAGATTTCCGCTGCAAAATCGGGCGATGATAGCTAAGGCCCCTGCCATGACCGAACCGCACGATCCCGCCACGCTCGCCAAGGCCGAAACGCTGATCGAGGCGCTGCCCTATCTGCAGCGATATGCAGGCGCCACTTTCGTCGTGAAATATGGCGGCCACGCGATGGGCGATCCCGAGCACGCGCATGACTTTGCGCAGGACGTGGTGCTCCTCAAGGCGGTCGGCATCAATCCGGTCGTGGTGCACGGCGGCGGCCCGCAGATTGGCGCGATGCTCAAGCGGGTCGGTGTCGAATCGAGTTTCGTCGATGGCCTGCGCGTCACCGACAAGGAAACCGCCGAGATCGCCGAGATGGTCCTGTGCGGCTCGATCAACAAGGAACTGGTCAGCTGGATCGCGGGCGCGGGCGGGCGTGCAATCGGCCTGTCGGGCAAGGACGGCGGACTGGTCACCGCGCGCAAGGTGACCCGCACATCCAAGGATCCGGACAGCAATATCGAGCGGGTCGTCGATCTGGGCTATGTCGGCGAGCCGGAGTCCATCGATACGCAGGTGATCGAGACGGCATCGGCGGCGGGGCTCATCCCGGTGATCGCGCCGATCGCTCCGGGTGCCGACGGCTCGACCTACAATATCAACGCCGACACCATGGCGGGCGCGATCGCCGCCGCGCTGGGCGCATCGCGGCTGTTCCTCCTCACCGATGTCGCAGGCGTGCTCGACCGTCTGGGCAACCTGCTGACCGATCTCAGGCCCGCCGACATCGAACGCATGCAGGCCGACGGCACGATCACGGGCGGCATGATTCCCAAGCTGGAAACCTGCGTCCATGCGGTTGAGGCCGGCTGCGAGGCGGCGGTCGTGCTCGACGGGCGGGTGCCGCACGCGATGCTGCTGGAAATCTTCACGGCCGAAGGCGCGGGCACACTTATCCGGGCCTAATCCGGCGCTGCGCTTGCCGCAGCAAGGTGCTCTCGGCTATCAGCCGCTGGCTTGCTTCCCTGTCGCGCGAGGTGGGATCTTGATCTTCTACACGCTCTTCGAAATCGTCGGCTATCTCGTTTCGATCATCGTCATGCTGGTGATCGTCCAGTTCGTGATGAGTCTGCTGATAAGCTTCAATGTCGTGAACATGAGCAACCAGTTCGTCTCGGCGATCTGGACGGCGGTGAACGCGCTGCTCGACCCGATCCTGACGCCGATCCGCAGGATCATGCCGCAGACCGGCGCTATCGACTTCTCGCCGCTGGTCCTGATTATCGGCCTTGAAATCCTGCGCATCGTGCTCAGGAATCTAGCCGTGGCGACAATGTGATGGAGACGGTGATGAGCGGGGACGTGATGAGCGAAGCGGCAAGGATCGACGGCAAGGCCTTTGCCGAAAAGCTGCGCGGGCGCGTGGCCGAAGTCGCGAAGGGATTCGAGGCAAAGGCGGGGCGCAAGGCGGGGCTCGCCGTGGTGCTGGTCGGCGACGATCCGGCGAGCCACATCTATGTCCGCAACAAGGGCAAGCAGACCGTCGAATGCGGGATGAACAGCTTCGAGCACCTGCTGCCCGAAAGCACGCCCGAGGCCGATCTGCTGGCATTGGTCGAACAGCTCAATACCGATCCGGCGGTCGACGGCATCCTCGTGCAATTGCCGCTGCCCGATCACATGGACGAGCAGAAGGTGATCGCCGCGATCAATCCCGACAAGGATGTCGATGGCTTCCATGTCATCAATTCGGGGCGTCTTGCGGTTGGCCTGCCCGGCTTCGTGCCCTGCACCCCGCTGGGCTGCCTGATGATGCTGAAGGACCAGCTCGGCAGCCTGTCCGGTCTCGATGCCGTGGTGATCGGTCGCTCCAACATTGTCGGCAAACCGATGGCCGCCCTGCTGCTGGCCGAAAGCTGCACCGTCACCATTGCGCACAGCCGCACGAAGGACTTGCCCGAGGTTGTCCGCCGCGCCGACATCGTGGTTGCCGCCGTGGGCCGTGCGCAGATGGTCAAGGGTGACTGGATCAAGCCCGGCGCGACGGTTATCGATGTCGGCATCAACCGCCTGCCGCCGACCGAGGAAAAGCCCAAGGGGCGGATCGTCGGCGATGTCGATTATGCCGAGGCTTCGAAAGTGGCGGGTGCCATCACGCCGGTGCCGGGCGGGGTCGGGCCCATGACCATCGCCGTCCTGCTGCGCAACACCGTGGTCGCCGCGCACCGCAACGAGGGGCTAAGCCTCGACGAGAATGCGATTTGAAGCGGCTCGCCTGCGTCCTTGCCCTTGTCGCCGCGGCCCTCGCGGCAGGTCCGGGCGAGGCGCGCAAGCCACGGGAAGTGCACGACGCCACCAATCCTTCCGCGCTCATCGCTGCCGAAATCGCTTTCAACCGCATGGCGCAGGAAGAAGGGCAGTGGACCGCGTTCCGCAAGTTCGCGGATGAAGAAGCGGTGATGTTCGTGCCGCAGCCGGTCAATGCGGCGGAGTGGCTCAAGGGCCGCGCCGATCCGTCTGCGTCCGTCGTCTGGCAGCCGCATCAGGTCTGGATCAGCTGCGACGGAACCCTTGGCGCGACCAGGGGCGCGTGGCAGCGCCCGGACGGCTCGACCGGCTATTTCACCACTGTCTGGAAGCGGCAGAAGAAGGGCGAATACCTCTGGGTGATGGATCAGGGCGATGCTTTGGCCGAGCCGTTGGAAGCGCCGGACATGCTTTCCGCGAAGGTCGCCGCTTGCAGGAGCAAACCTGCACCTCCATCCATCCCGGTCGTCGCGGATGGCGAGATGCGTGCTGGCCAATCCACCGATGGCACATTGGCTTGGAACGTTTGGGTGCGGCCCGACGGGACGCGGCACGTCTCGATAGGCTGGTGGGACGGCGCGCAATGGCAGAGCGCGGTCGCAGCGCAAGTCTCGCCCTGACATGACCGAACTGTTCCTCTCGGCCTTCATCACCCTGTTCGTGGTGATCGACCCGCCCGGCTGCGCGCCGATCTACGCGGGCCTGACCAAGGGCGCGAGTGCGGCGCAATCGCGCAGCATGGCGGTGCGCGCCGTGTTGATCGCTACCGCCATCCTGCTCGTCTTCGCGCTGTTCGGGCAGGACCTGCTCGGCGCGCTGCATATCGAACTCGACAGCTTCCGCATCGCCGGTGGCTTCATGCTGTTCTGGATCGCTTTCGAGATGGTGTTCGAAAAGCGCACCAAGCGCCGCGAGGAGCGCGCCGAGAAGGTGATCGCCCACAATGCCGCAACGCCCGAGATCGAGGACGTTTCGGTCTTTCCCATGGCCATGCCGATGCTGGCGGGGCCGGGTGCGATTGCCGCCGTCATGCTCCTGCAAAACGAGGCGCAGGGGCTTCAGGAAAGCCTGACGGTGCTCGCCGCATTAGGGGCAGTCATGGTGCTGGTCCTGTTCGGCCTGATCGCCGCCGCGCCGCTGATCCGCTTGCTGGGCGACAAGGTGGAAGCGGTGGTCACGCGACTGCTCGGCGTGCTGCTGGCGGCGCTCGCCGCGCAATATGTGATCGACGGCCTGAAAGGCAGCTTCGGTTTGTGACCGCACGACCAAACTGAAACCTGCCGTTCGTGTCGAGCGCCGTCGAGACACGTCGGGCCGAAACAACGCCTCTCGTCTTCGCTCGAGGCGAACGGCTAAGGTCTTGCGCTGCCCGATCCGATATTATTGCAACGTCGTGACGTTGTCGTCGTCGCTATCGCCGTGTCCGAAGAACTGGAGAAGCTGGATCAGCAGCTCGCATCTTGAGGAAAGATCGCGCGCCTCCAGCAGCGCCTGCTTCGAGGCGGGGTCGAACGGGACGATCTGCGAAACGCCGTTGATGAGCGATGCATCGTCGAGCCGCGTCACAGAGTCCCAGTCGACCGCATAGCCCTGGGCTTCGGCGAAATGGCGCGCCTCGCGCTCGAATCCGGCGCGCTCAACCGCCGCCAGAACTTGCTCCGTCGGCTCATCGATCAGCTCGGCCTCGACCTGCCGGAACGGGGTCGTCACTTCGAGTTCGCGGACAATGCGGAACCGGGTTTCGCCTTCGAGGATGATGTTGAAACGCCCGTCGTCGAGCGCCTCGACCTCGCCGATGCGGCCCAGCGTGCCGACACTGAACAGCGGCGCGCCTTCCATCGGACGCTGCGGCTGGATCATGCCGATCCGACGATCGCGCGCCAGCGCATCGCTGACCATCGCGCGATAGCGCGGCTCGAAGATGTGCAGCGGCAGTTGCAGCCCCGGATAGAGAACCGCGCCGGGCAGCGGGAAGATCGAGATGCGTTGCGAACTCACGGGTCAGCCGAACAGGATCAGCGAGAGGCGGCGGCGTGTGGCCGCGACCCACGGGTCTTCCAGACCGATCGCTTCGAAGATTTGCAGCAGCTTGGCCTTGGCCGCGCCCTCGTTCCATTCGTTGTCCTTGCCGATCATCGTCAGCAGGGTGTCGGCGGCACTGTCGCGCTCACCGGCAGCGAAGGCTGCCGAGGCAAAGGCAAGCTGTGCGTCCATGTCGTCTGGCGCGGCAGTGGCGGCCTGACGCAGCGAAGCGAGTTCCGAATCGTCTGGGCGCTCCTTGGCCAGCTCCAGAGCCGCGCGTGCACGCTCCACTTCGGGATCGCTCGCCAGGGCCGGATCGAGCGCGGCAAGCGCCGCTTCGGCCTCGTCGAGCTGGCCCGCCAGGGCCAGCGCGCGCACCAGCCCTGCCTGCGCAGGCGCGCTGTCAGGCGCCATTTCGACGATCTGCGCGAAGATGCCCGCCGCCCGTTCGCCGTCGCCGCTCGCCAGCACTTCCTCGCCCATCGCGATCAGTGGGGCCACGTCCTGCGTGGGCGCGGCTCCTTCGCCGCCAGCAGTTACCGGAAGTTTTTCGAGAAGCTGGTCGAGCACCTGGCGCAATTGCGATTCGCTGCGCGCATTGGTGAGATCGGCAACTGGCTGGCCCTGAAAGATCGCATAGACCGTCGGGATCGAGCGCACCTGGAACTGCTGGGCGATGAAGGCCTCTTCATCGACATTGACCTTGGCGAGCAATACGCCCCGGTCGGCATATTCCGCCGTCACCTTTTCCAGCACCGGCGCCAGAGCCTTGCACGGCCCGCACCACTCCGCCCAGAAATCCAGCACGACCAGACTGGTCATCGATGGTTCGGCCACCTGCTGGCGGAACCGCTCGACTGCCTTCTGCTCTTCGATATTGAGACCCATGCTGGCCAAGGTGAATGCTCCCGTTGCCGAATTTTCCGTTCCGGCCCAATTTGGGCCTTTGCGCGGATTTGTGAAGGTCCAATCGGCACATCGCGCGAATAGGAGGCCGGGGCACGTGCATGGGCGCGATTTCCCCTTGCGGGAGGGGAATGCCGATGCTAACCGCGCGCCTCACCCCACGGCTGCTGCCTGAATTGCTGCGGTCGAAGGCGTCTCGAGCGGGCGTAGCTCAGGGGTAGAGCACAACCTTGCCAAGGTTGGGGTCGAGAGTTCGAATCTCTTCGCCCGCTCCAGTTTTCCTCCCAGAAACCCCATTTGCGTCAGTGGCTTAGTTGCCTCACGCCCCCGGTGTGCCTAGGCTCGCGAGGAATTTGTGGACCCAAATGCGTACCATTTTGTGGACCAAGGCTTCGCGAGGCAGGCGTGCAACTCGATACCCGATTCCTCGAATTCAGAGCAGGGCACTGGCACTATAATCGCCGTGTGCCTTCCCGCTATGCCGACATAGACGAGCGGCAACGCATCCGTGTCTCGCTCAAGACGACCTCGATCGATACCGCCAAGCAGCGCCGCGACGCCATGTTCGAGGCCGACAATCTTTATTGGGCGGCCCTTTCTGGAATCGACGGAGAAGCAGGAACCATACAGGCCGAACAGGCCAAACGTTTTGTTGCCGAGCGGCGATATCGGGCCGCAGGGAAGAAGGCGATGGCGCGCGGGTTTCTTTACACCCCTGCCGACGACCTCGCCGAAGCTGCGGCATTGCATGAGCTGGTCGAGCGCATCCGGCTTGTCGACACTCACGACATGGGCAGGAAAACCGCGCTCGAAAAGCATGAGGCGGAAGCCCTGCTTGGCGGCGTGTCGCCACCGCCGGTAACGATCTCCGAAGCCTTCGACATCTACTGCGAGAAGATTGCCTGTGACGAGCTGATCGGTAAATCGGATGCCCAGAAGAAGAGCTGGATCAAAACCAAAAAGCGCGGCGTCCAGTATCTGATCAACCTCATCGGCGACAAACCGCTGCTGGCCATCACCCGACAGGACGCACAGCAATATCATGGGTGGTGGCGCGAAAGGCTGGTCGAAAAGAGGGGGCGCAAAACTCTACGCGCCAACACCGCGAACCGCGACCTGGGCAATGTCCGCAAGCTCTTTGCCGAATACTGCAAGTTCATAGGCGAGGAGGACAGGGCCAACCCTTTCCGCAATCTCTCGTTCCGGGACAAGCTCAAGGGCGATGTACCGCCGTTCGAGGACGCCTGGGTCCGTTCGCATATTCTCAAGCCGGGCGCTCTGAACGGATTGAACGAACAGGCTGCGCACATTGTCTACGCGCTCATAGAAACAGGATGCCGCCCCGGTGAAATCGCCAATCTGGAAGAGGAGGACATTATCCTCGACCACGATGTCCCGCACATTCGCATCCGGCCGAAGCGAAACCGGGAAATCAAATCGACAGCCTCGATCCGGGAAATTCCGCTTGTTGGGGTTTCGCTTGCAGCCTTGAAGCGCTTTCCCAAGGGCTTCGATCGCTATCGCGACAAGCCTGATTTGCTATCCGCAACGCTGATGAAAGCCTTCAAGGTGCGCAAGCTGTTTCCAACGCCCGCGCACAAGATCTATTCCTTCCGTCATTCCTTTGAGAAGCGAATGCTCGAAGCTGGTATCGATCGCGATCTACGCATGACCTTGATGGGCCATACCAACGCTCGGCCAGCTTACGGCGATGGCGGGTCGCTCAGCTATCGGCGCGAGGAATTGCTGAAAATCGTACATCCCCTTCCTCAAGGGATCGCATAGAACTGGGTTTGGCTCGATAGCTGGCAAGGCGAGCGGCACGAGAACGGCGCGCGTAAAGCTCATTCTCCAGCCGCTCGAAGATGGGCCAGTACGCATCGCCGTAGCGTTCGATGATGCGCGCAACAGTACGAAGCGCAACCTCGATATCCCGGTCGGTCGTCTTGGATGCTCCTTTGGCCATAGAACCCACTTAGGCCGTATTCACTCTCACATTCCTCGCGAGGCAGTCATTTCGCTCGGGGCTTCTTAACCATAGTCATAGTCGTCACCGTCCCACTCGGGATTGAACTGCTTGTAATTGCCGTCGCCCTCGACGGTCAGGCCGTTAAAGCCATCGGTCGCTGCGCGGACCGCGTCAAGGACATCAAATTCGATCGCTTCCTGCCAGCGCCCAGGCGCGATCGTCACCGAATAGTATGCCTGTGCATTAGAATCGCACCAAATCGACTGCACCCGCGCCCGCACCATATCGGGCATGTCGTCGACCATGTGACGCATTGTCAGCAGTTCATGCTTGATCTCCCATCGGCTTGAGAGATCGACGCCTCGATAGTCGCCTGCAAGCTCCGGTGCCTGGGGGCCAGCATCCGCTATATCGAGATCGCGCTGACGCTTGAGAAGCGCTGAGAGTTCCGGTGACATCTCAATGATTTCCACCGGCGGTTCCTCCGTCGCAGGCTCGAAGGCTTCGTCGCCTAGCCATTCCTCGTCACGGAACGGCGCGGGATGCCCAGTATAAGCCTGCCTCGCGCTGAAATAGTCGGGGTGCCCCGCTTCGCGCGCAATCTGCTCGAGCGCATGGCTGTGGCTCATGCCCATTCGCCGCTTCAGTTTAATTGCAGCGCGCTTGATACCATTGAGAGTGGCATAGCGTTTCGTCATGACTGTCTCCGTCGACCGTGATCGAAACGTCGCCCGCTAACGCTTCCCCCGGCCTCGGATCAGGCATGGTGCATCGAAGATCACGACAGTGCCGGTGAGGGCAGCGCCACGCGGGCGGCTTGCTCCTGCCGAGAGCACTTCCGAGAATATCGCTGTCATGCCCGAATGCAAGAGCCTTCACATGAACGGATGGCGGCAACCTGAGTGCCGGCTCGACAAGGCTAACGTCGGCCTTGTCGACGGGCTTCGTCAAAACGTGTCTCTAATGTTCCCAATTTCCGGTCATTTTAAGAAGAGAACATCACCCTCAGGTTTCTCGAATATGACTTCGAACTCAAAGCCACAGCTGTCCAAATCATGCTGCGAATGAATGTTTATACCCCGCCCTACCTGCTTTAGACGCTTGAGGACATACAGGCGTGGCCAATGGATGATGCTGAGCTGATCGCGAGCGATGGTCTTGGGAGCAGGGCAATCGGATGGAAAAGTCTGCCATGCTCGCGTAAATCCGCCGGAATTTGGCTGCCAACGTGGCGTTGTTCTAACTGCAATGTCCAGGTCGCCGAGGACTGGCTTCGCTGAGAGATAGCTCCCAAAGACAGATAGCTTCGTGACGTCATACCAAGGCAGAGGATCAGCGTTGATCTTCTCCGCTTCGATCACAAGGGCCGCAATCATTCGATCGGCACGCTCGCGCTTGACCTGCGGTCTGCCCTTGGTGCCACGCGGCTCCAAAAACACTTCGTCGCCCATCGCACTCTGCTCCTCTAGCCATCACGACCGCCAACATTGCTGCACGGCAACACGGAACAATTTCCCATAATACAACCCAAAGTGTTACACTGAAAGGATAGGCAAACCAGTGGGCGAGCATGAGGATCAAGATCAAAGGCGAGATGACGCTGACACAATTACGGCAGTGCATATACGAGCAGTTCTTGGAGATTGAGGATCGTTTTTGCGTGCGGCACGCACGTGGTGTTTCAATCTATTTGACCCCGACCGACGGACATGGCGAAGAGGTTCGCTGCCGCGATGGGCGCGGCGATCCGGTGGATACGATGTTCAGCGATGGGCCATATCCATGCGCGGCCGACAGCTACGACATTTGAGCGAGGGAGGCGATGGATGCACAATTCTACATAGGACTGAAGGAAGCGCGCGAGGTGCTGCGCGGCATCGGCATCGAACTCAATGAGCGCCAGATGAAGCGCGCGGCGGAACCCGGCGCAAACGGTAAGCGCAAACTTCCCTTTTTTCGCGACCCCATCGATGGACGCCTTAAGATCAACAAGCATACCTTGCTCAAGATTTACCTGAACGAGGAAATCAAGGCAGAGAATGCGATGACATTTGATTTATAAATTGCATAGAGGAATCGAGACATATTATAGTTAGTAATGGCAGACATTAGGAAGAGAACAAATGCCGATGGCAGCGTCGGCTATCAGGTCAGATTTATCGACAAATCCAAGAAGTCCGGGTTTGGTTACAAGACGTTCTTGAGGGCAAAACAGGCCCAGCAGTTCAAGACAATCAAGGACCTTGAGGAAGGATCGCTTTCGCCTTCCTTGTCGTCGGACTTGTCTGTGCCCGACGCAATCGATTCATGGCTTGATATATGCGAGCGCGTCGGACGCGATGGCCGCGAGCCGGTCGAGCCGACCACACTTTACGAGTATACCCGCCGCGCCGGTGTTATGCGCCGCTATAACTGGCAAAAGCCGCTTGCCCAATTGCAGCCCACCGACGTGGTGCAGTTCAGAACCTGGCTCCTGGAAAACGTCAGCAGGGACCTCGCGCGCAGAACGCTTTCGTCCTTTGGCTCGGCACTCACCGAAATGGTTATGCAGGGCCACTTGCTTTCCAATCCAGCGATCGGGATTTCCGTCAGGACATCGGGTCGTTACGAGGATGATCAAAGCGAGATTGACATTCCCTCGGATGAGGAAGTCCGCACGCTGCTCAGCGCAGTTCAGGCCATGGGCCGCAAGAACGACTTCATGGAAAAGGCATGGGCGCGTTACCGCCCAATGATCTATCTGCCCATCTTCACCGGCCTGCGAATGTCGGAAGTCAGAGGGCTTCCCTGGAGCAGTGTCGCGCACGGCCTTATCAAGGTCACCCAACGCGCCGATGCCTATGGCGAGATCGGCGTCGTCAAATCGAAGGCTGCGCGCCGCTCGATCGAAGTTGCCGGCGGTATCACGGACGAGTTGATTGAATGGAAGGAGCGCTGTCCTGCAAATGAGCTTGATCTGGTGTTCCCGACCACCGCAGGCCGTCCGATCAACCTGCACAATTTTCGCGATGGCGCATGGAACCCGCTGTTCAAGGAAGCCGGTCTATTGGTCCCGGAGGATGGAAAGGCTGGCGAGACGGTCATGCGGCCCAAATACACGCCGCACTGCCTGCGGCATTATTATGCGTCCAAGCTGATCGAGAAGGGCAAAGACTTGAAGTTCATCCAGTCGCGCATGGGGCACTCCCGCATCGAGACGACCTTGAACATCTACGGTCATCTGATGAAGAACCGGGATGAGGAGCACAAGCTGACCGCCCAGGAGCTTGCCGACGAATTACTCTGATTTTATGTGGCGTCAGTGTGGCGCGGGGGCAAGAAATCCCTGAATTCCGCGATTTCATTGAGCCTTCCAAGCTGGCTACGTGGGTTCGATTCCCATCACCCGCTCCACTCCTGAATTCAATGACTTACGCGCCAGAACTTTCCAGAATACTGCCAAGAATCGACGTTTCGGGCCACAAATCGCAACCCCTGCAAGCCCGCAGAAACCCTCCAAAGTCCGTCCTAACATTTCTGAGCATGTGGCGCGGATGTGGCGCGGGGCAGATTTTGAAGGCGGCGTGCGCAGCGGGCAAATTGCGGCGAAATGCTCACCGGCCAATGATTGGGACCAGCCACTGATACCGCCGTTCCGGACATGACGACATTGTGGACATTTAGCGAGCAAAATCCCCGTTTGTTCTCATGAGACGTAACAATTCTTCAGCCGCAGACGCCATCGACCACGACGAAAACATGATCGTCGTGCGCGGCAACCGGCGCGTCGCGGACATCTACCTGGGCAAATTCATACGCCTGTGGACGCACCACGCATTTCGCGAATCGCTGGCATGGCGCAAGCCGAGCGATCCGCCCAAGCCCCTGTCGACCGGCGACTGGTGGCGCGATTCGTTCGGCAACACGCCGCGATCGACCCGGCGCGCATTCTCCGCGCCCTGATCCGCCGGTTCGACGTTAAACGTCGCCGATGGACGATTGCCCCTTGCGGCATCGGCATGAAGCTCGCCTATTTTTGATTTGACTCTGGCGCGGATGTAATAGTTTATAGTTAACCGTCACTATTGTCGTGAGGTGGGTGATGCAAAACGACCTCTCGGAAATCCTCGATAGAGTTGTCATCATGCTTGCGCATGGCGGAGTAAAGCCCGAAGCCATTCAGAAAGTCGCCCGGGCGGTCATTGAGAATGCCACGGCCGACGAGCGGCAGGGCTTCGACGAACAAGCAAACGCTCTGCTCGATCTGTATTACGAGAATCTGGGGATGGCCCCGAAGGGAGGCTGCACGAACTGCGGCCCGCCCGGCTGGCACGCGATGCCGACGCCCTGACCCTCCGGATCAGGGCAACTGGCTCATGACACTTATCCGCATGGACCGGCCGTACAGGTTCAACTGGTGTGGGCACGAGAGTCAGATCGATTTTCGGAGCGGCCATGCCGATTTCGGCGCGCTGGGGAGTTCGTTTACGGGCGAATTGCCTGCACTGTTGCCCTTTGACCGGGCGGCTCACTCGGTTGAACTGATTGTCGTCACGGTTTCAAATCATTGCAATCTTGGCTGTACCTATTGCTCGGTCAGCGGTGGGGCGTTCGCCGTTCAAACCGATGGTCCGCAAGCAACACCGGAGGCCATCTGCGACTTCATCGAGACTGTCTTCGCCCAAAGCGGTACCCCTCCGCAAGTCTCCTTCATGGGCGGCGAACCGCTCCTCAGCCTGGAGACACTATCCGCCATCATGGACGGACTTTCGGGCCGTTCACTGGGCGAAGTCGGTTTCTCAATGCCGACGAACCTGACTCTGCTAAGTCAGGGTGCTCTCGATGTTCTCAAGAGACACGATGTTCATCTGCTCGCCAGCATCGATGGTCCCAGGCACATCCACGATCGCAATCGCCCCGCAGCGGGAGGACGGTCCTCGTTCGACCGGGTGCTGAAGGGCGCTGAATTGCTGCTGGACAATGACTATTCGAATGTAACGGCGCGGCCGACGATCACCGAGCCTGGCGAAATGCTGGAGATCTTCCTCTACCTGGAAGACCTCGGCTTCGAGAGAATATTGTTTGGAATGGACTTTGTGGATACGTCCCGGGCCTATGACCGAGAGGAGATTCAGAAGCAGCTCAAGCTCATCCTCGACCATGTCGCCAGCGAGAAATCCACGGCGGGATTCGTGCTTACCGAATCGCTGATTCAACAGATCCTGACGCGTAATCGGAAGCCGAATTGGGAATTCCTCCACTGTGGGGCCGGAATTAGCTCAATCAATATCGGTTTGGACGGGAAGCTGTTTCCTTGTCACAATTATTCGCTCAAGGAAGCGCGTTCCAATCGCGTCATCGGCGATATCTCGTCCGGCGTGGACTCGTCCTCGAATGATGCCTTCATCGATCATTCACTGGTCGTCCGCGAGGCTTGCAAGCAGTGCGCGGTCAGCGCGATGTGCCCGGGCGGCTGCGTATATCTGGAAGAAGAGCGATTCGATTATTGGTTGCGCGGAGAATGCGGTGTGAATCATCTTCCGTTTTTGGAAATAGTCGAAGCTTCGTATTACGCGATTTCAGCGCATTCCAAAAACAATCCATCGAGGTTCCTGCGGAAGTTTGTTCCTGCATTGTACCGGGAATTAACGGACTTGGCATCGCAGAAACTATCTCTTGAAACTGCTTAAGGGTAAGCGCCGTTTCGTGGCGGCCATCGCAATCGCAGCCCACCACGACAATTACGTCGTTCCGACCACCAAATTTGCCGCTTCAAACCAGACGCCCGTACAAGCTGGCATTTGTCCACGCGGCTCAGCGCATCTGATTGTGTCGAAACTAACAAACTGAGGTTCGATCTGGTTGGGTCCCGCGCGGCAAGAGGTGAGCGCAGCTCATTTGACTCGCAAACGACACTTATCCTGTGGACTCCTGCAATTGAACTCCCCGCCCAGCCACCGCTCAGGGGTATCCTGTCTGCATGAGCGGGAAGGACGAGAGCAAGGTTACAGGCAGGCTGAAGAAGACGCGGCTCCGCCCCGGCTACATTCCGTTGACCGACGAGATGCTGGGTGCGTTGCGCCGGGAGCAGGAGCGCACCGGCGTGGGCATCCACCGGCTCATGGCCGGAGCGCGGGATGCGCCGCGCGGCCTGACTTCCATTAATGTGCAACGATGGTTTTCGGGCGACATCAAATCTGCCCATGTCGAGCAGTACGAATACCTCCTCCGGCGTTGGCAGGTGCTGCCCGATGACGTGATTATTCCCATCACCCCCGAAATGTGCGGAGAGCTGGACACCCTGCTATCGGCCAGCGTCCTGTCCGTGCCCGCCTTGGTGAAGTCCCTCTCGGGCAACCCCAACGCCCCGGACGAACAGGCCATCCACGGCTGGCGCAGCGGAATCCGGGCCACGGCCCGTTCAGCCGAATGGGCCTGCCTGATAGACAGGCTCCGGCGCGACCGTTAACCCTCTAAATATCTAAAATTTTAGATAAAATTTCTTAAAAATGTATATTTTCATAACTCTGGCTTAATATTTCTACGCTAGACTGTTTGGTGTAGGAATGCGGCGGCGCAAGATCGTCCTTCCGGCGGGCCAGTGGGGATACCGCCCCCCAAGGAATAGAAGGCAACGAAAACCAAACGTGTGACAGGCATGGTGACTGGGGAGAACACGAAATATCACGACGCGGCGGCGGGCCTGAAAGGTCTGGGGCTGGCCGTCAAATCGTTCGACGCGGTGCGCAGCCCCGATGCGGCGGCCTTCGCGCTCGACCCCGATGCCATCGCCGAAATCGCCCGCCTTGCTCGTACCGGCCATGCCAGCGGCAGCGTTCATCTCGCCGGGCTTGCCGCCGAGGATGCCGATGCGGC
This sequence comes from Novosphingobium sp., assembly GCA_020446595.1. Taxonomy (GTDB): domain Bacteria; phylum Pseudomonadota; class Alphaproteobacteria; order Sphingomonadales; family Sphingomonadaceae; genus Novosphingobium. Next base: position 14,063 of record JAGREJ010000040.1, read on the forward strand.
GGAAAAACGCCGCAAGGAAAAGGAAGAGCAAAGGCTGAGCGACTTCCTGCTGCTCCAGCGCATCCGCGAACTCGACCGCCAGATCGCTTGGTACGAAGGGCAGATCGAGAAGCTGACGATTCAGAAAGAGGCCTTGGACCGCTATATTGAGGGTCTGCGTCGCGGCGAAAAGCCGAAACTCAACGAAGACGGCACCTTGCAGGACCGCCAGCTCGAAGATTTGGTGCGCGCCTACGAAAAACGCTACGGCACCAAGATTGACCGTTCCGACATCGGGCAGCTCGCCACAGTCAGCCGCGATACCGGCGGTCAGATCACTGAGTATCAGGGCAAGTTGCACGAAGCCAAACGTGAGCGCAGTGACATTTTGCGCGAGCACCCGGAGGCTGAGGCTCAGGCCGCAGCGATCGAACAAGCGCCGCGCGAACACCAGGCCGAAAAATTTCGTCAGGTGGAAGTCGAGCAAGGGCGTGACATATCCGACCGGGCGTTGAGTGACATTGAAAATCGGAGCACGAAGGCCACAGTTGTCGGAGGCCAAAACTTCAACGAAAAATCCGAAGAATATGCAATGCACGCGGCTGATTCAGATTCGGTCACCTTCTTTGCGGATGCCTCGAAGACCGACGATGGCCAAGTAGGTTCGCGCAAACCCGGAGAAATGACTGCGCATTTCGCGCTGGTAGCGACTCCGTCTGCGCAGGGTGCGCAACCGCAATCACAGCCTGACCCTGTTCAGGACAAGCCCTTTACATTTTCAAATACAATGAGCGGATAGCGAGCCTACTGGCGCACCTGCGGGTCTGCCATGGCAACCTGACGGCGCTGTTCGCGCATGATGTCCTGTCCGCGCAGCAGTTCTGCGCGGACCAGTCTGGCCACTCTCTGGGGTTCACGCTCGGGGCTGTCGATGGTCGAAGTGCGTGCGCCATCGGCATAGAATTCGATCTGATTGGTCCCGGCGATCTGCACGCCATGCACGACTTCCGGTTCCAGCGGCGAGGCGACGATTATACCTGCGAGCGGCACGCCTGCGGCCTTGGCTTGTTGTGCGCCCTCATACATCCGGTCGAACGCTTCCTGATTGTCGCCATAGAAGACAAGAACCTGCGCGCCCTTTGAAACCATGGCGGCGCTCATTTGTATGGCTCGGCTTTGAATACCGCGAGAATCCTTCACCGGAATTCTGATCGCCTGAACGGCGGCGACCTGTTGCATGTCCGAGTCGTTGGCCATGGCGGGCGCGCTCATGCCAAGCGCGGCCAGACCCATCGTCGCGTTACGCAGCGCTTCTCCAAACTTCGGCAGGGCCATGATGCGCCTCCTCTTCGTAAATCGTCCAATACAGGTCGAAGAGAGAGGAATATTTGTTCAATCAATACAGTCACGTATGGCCAATAAAACGGTCGATTTTCTTGCGTTCTGATACGCAACGGCGTATTGTTCAAGCCGTAATTGGTGAAGAGAAGGAAGATCAGGCAGTTAAGGCCGGGCCGCACCCCTCGCAAATCGCAGCGGAAGCGCCCCGAAACGGACCCAAAGGACGTTGGGAAAAAACGACCGTTTTTTGCGCCGAAACCCTTTGCGAACAGCGGCTTGCCCGATTGTCAAGCCGTGGACATGGCGGAATCCGGGCTTTCGAGCCGTAGCGATTCCTATTGTTACGATCTTTCTTCTCACAGCCACAGGTGAAATTTTATGACCGAAAAAGCCATGAAAAAGGCAAGAAAAGACATAGGAAATTCAGGCGTTACCGATGAAGGCCGCCCGCGCCGCATTGGTTACATCCGTGTGTCGAAGGACGACCAGCGGCTTTCGCTCCAGCTTGACGCCATGCGCCGGGCGCGGTGCGACCTGATTTTCCCAGAGCATGGCGTTTCCGGGGCGAAGGGAAAGCGGCCCGAGTTCGACAAGGCGATGGCGGCGCTGCGCCCCGGCGATACGCTGGTGGTGTGGAAGCTCGACCGCATGGGCCGCTCCTTGCGCCATCTGGTCGATGTGATGCAGGCGATCGAGGCGCGCGGCGCGCATTTCGAGTGCATCACCGATGCCATCGATACCTCGACCGCCATGGGCAAGTTCTTCTTCCACGTGATGGCCGCGCTGGCCCAGCTTGAGCGCGAATTGATCTCCGAGCGCACCCGCGCCGGGCTGGAGGCCGCAAGGGCGCGCGGCAAGCGACTGGGCCGACCCAAAAAAGGCCATCGCCGGATTGTGGTGCGCGTGAGTAAATGGCGGCGTCAACGTTCAGGACTCCGCCCGGTGTTTGTCCGCGTGGCCTGATGGCCCCGCTTCCATGAAGAAGGGTGCGCCTTCCGCCGCCTCGCCGGAAGGGAGCGACACATCGAACCGGCGGGGCCTAGGCAATATCGACCGCATAAAGAGGCGAGATCAAAATTCGGAAGACAGATATCCGACCTGCTCGACTGTCGTCATCCATTCTGCCAGGTCGACCGCGACCTCGGCAGCTCGCCGGCTGGCGCCGACGCGCACTTTTTTCTCTTTCGACTTCTTATCTGCATAGTCGGATATGCCCCTTATCACGAACCCCTTGGCAGGGCGCTTTTCGACGTCAACATACCTCCCGATCGCCGAAAGGAAGCCGCCTGCCTCCATCTCAACGCAATCGGCTTGGGGATGCTCATGATTTATCTGTTGCACCCTCGCCTCGTTGCTGAGGACGTAGTCCCAGGAATATATTCCCCCCATTGAGACGTGCTTGACGCTGTTTTCAGCTTCGTCCCGCGGAATATTTCTGTAATTATCATTACAGTATCGCTCCATTCTTCGGAGTAGATCCCTGTTATATGTCGGAAGCCGATGCTCCTTCTTACGGTATATATCACAAGGATCGCCGGAAGTGAGTCTGTTCTGCGCCCACCAATAAACCTCCTTTCCTATTATCACATCTTCACGGTGAACTTGTTTCCTCTTGAGGGAGCCTGCAATCCCAACCAGGAAATTAATTTGGCACCGAGTCCGCATGAGAAATGACATGGTTTCGATGGCACTCTGAGCTTGCCCCATTTCATTGACAGCGCTGCTAAATGCGAAAATCTCGCGACCGTCGATGGCCTTCTTCCATGAAGCGATTCCTGCCCGGTCGAGTTCATTGGAGAATCTTGCTTTTTCCCAACCACGGGTTTGAAGGACACTTTCGGTCGACGTCAACTCATCGGACACAAGGGCCGTCAGGAAGCCAACAGAAAGTCCATTCTGCCTATTGGAAGAACCCGGCATCGCAATATCCCAATATCAAGGCTGAGTTAGATGGGTCGGCCCGCAGGGCCAATCCGGTATGTCCCAGTCTGATTTCGCAACTGGGGGAACCAAACCGCAATTATCTTGAAGACATCATATTTTTTAAACAGATCGTGATATTCCGTGTCGTTTAGAATAATGTCGGTAAAACTTCGCCCAAAATAATCACTAGTTTTTGTAAATTCCAAACGAAGTGAAATGCAACCATTTTCTAACGCGATTGGTTTTACAAAATCCCCATAGAGACCTGTAAAATCTACGACAAAATTATGCGCTAGAAATTTTGAAGTGTCGTTGAATTCTCCCCGCATCTGGAATGTGGCGCGTGGAGTTTTTAGCTCTAGGTGAGGGCTTTTTAGCTCACTCGCATGAGCAATCATTATGCTCATTATATCCGAGTAGTAGTCACCCATTCTTCTGAGCCCTTCCGAGATTGCCGCAAATTACGAACTGAATCCGTAAAATTATCTCGGACTGATCCCCTGAAATCATTCTAGCCCCCATTTTTCTTAAGTGAATCTTGTTTGTCTTGATGTGTCAAGGGCTCTGAGTCGTACTGTGCACAGTATGGGCTAAAGACAGGATCGGAACTGACGGCCATATTCCTGTCCGAAGTGATGTTCCGTTCCTGTCGCATATTGTATTCATTGGGTCTTGGTGGACAGGTGGCGGGACCGGCCTGCCGGGATTGCACCATCATTCTGCTCGGCTACCCTGCATCCACCGCCAAACGCCGCCTGCGCCTTCGCAGGCGAGGCGTGTTTGCGGAGTGCCGGAATTGCAGCTTCTCGCAATCCTGCACGTTGCTCCCACTACATCGATCACACTGCCTGCCCAACCTGGAGTACATGGCTCAGCTTCGAGGCGTTTCAGGTGTTGACCTGCCATCCAGCCGGCTTCCACCACCTTGCGGCGGCGGGCGCCGCTGGGATGTGTCGGTGTTTCCGGCCAATCGCCATACCAGCTCGTCGCCTGCTTCTGGCTTGCCCCGAGCCTTGCCAGCGCGAATCCCGCGAACCGGTCTGCTTCCAGCTCCTGGTCGTGCTCAGCATACTCACTCACGAACAGATGGCTGGCGAGATGGTGGCCGATTTCATGCGCCAATACGACGACATCGCTCCACTTCGTGCGGCCCTTCGACCAGTCGAGGCTTGCACGGTCATAGACGATATAGCGCTGGCCATCCCTGATTGTCGCAAACGCGACCGTGTTGGGGACGATATCCGCCGCGAAGATCTTGAAGTTCGGGCGAATGCCGACGCCCTGCGTAATGCGTTCGACGATTTTCACGGCCTCGGGTGACGGCGGACCGACATTTCTCGCACCGGCAAACACCGGCGCGGAGCCGAAGGCGCATGCCCGCCCCGTCAATTCCGGTTGTGCCGCGCCTGGCGCGCTACAGGCACCGAGCAATGCGGCGCAGCCGACTGCGGCAATGAGTGCGTGGTGAAAAATGCCCATCGCGCCCTCCCTCAATCGCAAACCGATACACCGCCGACATCGACGCATCCCGTTTGGTCTGGTTTCGCGGCCGGCGTTTCCACTGGCTCCGGCAGGCTTTCTTCCTGGTCCGGAAGGCGGGGAGTGTTGCTTGTCGGCAGCAGGGTTCCGCCAAGGTCAACCAAGACCAGCAGGACAACCCAAGCGATCGCGCCGGCAGCGAAGATTTCGGCGGCATGCGTGCGTAACGCGTTCAGGACCCTAATCAGCATCGTCGGGTTTCTCCTCTCCGAGTAGGAAGCGAAAAATTGCCTTGAGCATCGCCGGATCGGCTGCGCCGCTGCGAATTGCCCCTGCGGCCACCTGAGCGTCCACGAGATCTCTAACGCGCAGACCCAGAATTCGGGTGATCGCAATCTCCTGCGGCGTCCTGGCATTGACGGCAATCATCAGGAAGAACACCACGGCGAGCGGAGCAATGTCGAGCACGATGCCGCCCACCCAAAATGGGATGTAATTCTGCCAATAGACAATCACAGCCCTGACGGCGCTGATCTGATCGAAGCTCTTGATTTGGGGTACGTCGTTTGACGTTGCCTTTTCAATGAAGCTCCCGAGCTTATCCGATGAGCGCTCAATATCCTCGCGGATCTTTGTCAACGCGGCTTCCTGTTGCTCGGCAACTTGCGCGTTACCAGAGAAGTCGCTTTGCAGATCGACTTCGCCCGGTAGCGCATCTAGCGTGCGCGCGACGGACTCGGCCAGTTGGCGCGGGTCCATGCGCACGAGGTCCGCACGAAGCTCATCGGATTCCCTCGCGATCTGGCGCATTCGCTCATTCAGCGGCTTGTCGCTTGAGGCGATCTTGCGAATCTTCTCAAGCTGGCTGCGCGCGTGACGGCCCAGACGCTCGCGCTCACGCGTGAACTTGTCAGTCTCGTCCGCTACTCGTTCGAGCCGACCGCCAATGCTGTTTAGTGCGTTGAATACGGCGCCTTTGCTACCCTGTCCGGAATAGACTCCGGACGTGAATTCACTCTCTGCCGCCCGCTTGTAGCGAATGGCTTCGCCTCGAACGTCCACGCCCAGTCCGTCGACGAGTTGAGATTGCCGGAAGCGCTCGTCGACTACTTCTTCCAGGCTGCCGACATACACGGAGACGTGCTTTTCGAGCGCGTCCTTCCCGGTCATTCCGGCTACGTTAAAGACGCAGCTAAGAAAGAAAATCAGCGCGCAGCCGCACAAAGTGTTGGCCAAGGCCAACACCTTCTCCGGGCGCGTTTTAAGCGAGGGGAGAACCTTGAGCGCAATATCCCAGAACAGGAAAATCGCACTCCCCCCAGCCAGCGCAAAGACTGTCGCCTTCGCCTTGTCCATGAAGGTAAGCGCATCGATCGACGCGCCCCCATAGGTAAAGAGCGCCGAGGCGGCGGCGAGCACGGCCAGATTAGTCGAGATGAGACCCAGCTTGCCACTCTGGTATTCGGAGATCAGTTTGTTCATGGCTTTGTTTCCCGAAGGTAGTTTCGGCGCACATCAGGGCGCCATATTCGCAGCTATCAGGGGGAGGCCGCGAAAATCCTCGCGTGGAGCCGCCGTCCGAACGACGGCGGCGTCGCGAAGACCCGCCGCCTCAAAGCGTCCGGCCTTGGTCGTGCCCACCATCCCGTTCAGGACCGCTCAGCCGCCCATCCCGTTCTGGTGCAGGGAAAGAAAACGAGTCCGCGCCATGGTTTTGCGCAGCATCGCGCTCGCGGGCTGCGAATTCATCCGTAAGCGTCAGGTTCGTGCTGCGGATGTCCGTGCGCGTCGCCGCGAATGACCTTTCGATGCCGTCGCGCTCCATTTCCCAGACTGTCCGGCGTTCTTCATATTCCGCGAGGATATTCCGGTGCGCGCGCGAGCCGAGGTCAAAGTCGGGAAACGGATCGGAGGACGCCGCGATTTTGCGCTGCTCCTCGCGCCACTTGCGCTCGTGCGCATCAAGGGCTTCCTCGCGGTACCGCGCATTGTCGATTTCGGCGCGCGCACCGGCGCTGATGTTCCATTCGTCCGGCTGCGGCGCGGGCCGTTCGGATGCTCGTTCGGCGAATTCGCCCGTGATGTGCTGATGCTTGTCTTGATCGGACACGGATTTGATCCTTCCTATTGGAACGAGCCGGTGAGGTCGCCGGGCTGGGCGGCCCAGTCACGCTCAGGAGTCAAAATCTGATCGACACCTCTCGCCTCGGTTTCGAGGACGCGCTTGATCGCGTTGAGGCGGGCGAGCAGCCGGTAGGCGTGCTTGCGCCGGTACACCGTCATGATGTCATTGCGCTGGTCGAGATATTCAAATGACAGGTGATAGGAATGTCCGAGGTAGCGCTTAGCTGGCCAGGGCCAGCGGAATTTTCGGCGCATGCCCTCCCTGTAGACCAGCTTCTCTTCCTCTCGCCTCGCATGGTCATGCACATGGAGTGTGAAACCGTGCGGCAGGTTGCGGTCGAATCTCTTCGAGCGCACCAGCCTCTCGATGACGAAATGCTCTGGGGTGAACACCACACGCACCGACTTTTGCATTAGGTGGTAGAGGACGAACAAAACCGCCCAATAGGCTGGGAGCGGCGTGGCTAGCAGGGCCAGAACTTCAGCCGTCGTCGGATCGGTGAGTTCAAAAGCAAGCCTGATCGCGCCGATACCCGTCGCGATGCTGGCCCCAAGCGCGAGCTTGTCGGCAATACGCGCGCGGAACGGTGTCATCGCGCTAAGCGTGACGGTGTAGGTGCTAAGACCCTGCTCGTCTTTGGTCTCTGTCGTTGTGGGTTTGCCGTCGAACGGTGACCGGCCTTTAGGTTCCATGGCGCTGCGCTCCCAACGCCAGGACCAGCCGCCCGCGCGGGCGGACCGACAATTGTCGGTCCGGCTGGCCCCGACGCGTCAATGAAGGGGCGCGCGGGTCTGTGCGCTATGGGACGATTGGCAAGCGAAATTCCTCGCAAGGCGTTCGAACGGTGACGAGCAATTCATCCCACGCATCGAACGATGGAATCTGTGCCAGAGTTCAGGACTTGTGTTTGGCGAGCCCCAAGCCGACTCGAACGCCGAAATTCTGCTTCACGCGAGAACCGGTCGATTCAAATTGGCTGGGGGATGATGAGTGGCGTCCCGAGCGACCCCGAGGGACGCACTCTATCGCTCTGATAACGCGACCACAAACCCGATTCTTGAGCGAATCCTGACATAAACCTGTAGGCAAATTTGCCCTCATTGCTTTTATTGAGTATGAACGCTGCTTTCATCGATTATTAAGGTGCGTTTATGGGGGAAGAATACCCGAACGTAACGGTCTCAACCAACCCCTTGGTGCAGCATCACCTCACGTTGATGCGAGAAGTGAGCACGTCTAACGGACGATTCCGGGGGCATTTGAAGCGGCTGACGCAGGGGCTCTTTTACGAAGCCATGGCCAAATTGAAGGTGCCGGTTTCGACCGTACGCTATGTGACTCCGATTGGCGAAGAGAAGGAGGGAGACATTGTCAACGGTAAGGATTTCGCCCTTATTGCCGTCATGCGCACGGGAATGGGCATGGCGGGGGCGGTGCAAGATTCACTCGAAGAAGCCGTGATCGGTCATGCCTATTTCCAAAAGGACGCAATGACTGGCCAGTACGAGGAGCTTGCTGTCAGAATCCCTGAGCTTCACCACAGATTCGTGTTTATCTTTGATTCCGCGATGCTGAGCGGCGGCACCGTGCTGGAGACGCTTCGCTACATTGTCGAAAAGCGTGATGTCCATCCCAGTCGCATTGCCGTGCTAACTTCAATTGCAACTTACACTTCGATCGAGGCGATCAACGCTGCGTTCGATGTAGCCTCCAACCCCATACCCATCTTTACCGCAGCCATCGATACTTGGACCGAAGGCGAGGATTTTTCTCGGCCAGGCGCCGGGAGCTTTCGTAACCGCCTCTATAGCTGGCCCGACGGAAAGGCAGGAGCCTAAGCAATGTCCGTAGCTGTCCGAAAGCCGATCAATTGTCGCACTGAGAAGAACGACAACGACCTGTATAGCGTAGCGCCCAAGAAGGGGCGCTTGCGGGTCGTTCCACCTGCGCACGATCCCGGCAATCCAAGCGCCCTGCCACTTGTAAGCAAGACAAACGGGGGCGAAGAGGAGCGTGGGCGCCCTTCGCAACACCATGAAAATAAAACGAAAATTGACAAGGACATCCATTTCTGGAAATATTCGGGCTCAACCCGAAGCAATCGAGGAATTTTGCCATCAGTTGACGATGCAGCGCAGATATCACTTGGGCCGCCCGACCTGGCCGGAAGCGGGGCGGAGTATAGCCCTGTCTCGATCACCCTACCCAAAGACCTGCATCAAAAGCTGCTGGAATTGGCAGCCAAGCGCGGCGAGAGAATCTCCGTCACAGCCCGCAAAATCCTTGAGGTCATGGCGGACAACCCGGCCCCGAAGGTCAAGGTTCCCGAGACCGAAAGGCTCGTGGTCAACCTCACCCGCGAATTTCTCGATAAGGCAGAAAAGCAGGCATCGAGCGCTGGCGCGTCAAGGGCGCGGCTTATCGTGAGCCAGCTTGGGACCTTTTTCGATGCAGCATCGGGCCAATCTCACGAGGCCCCAAAGCCGCGCGAAACGCTCTCCGGCACTGACCTTCATCCGAAGGGCGTTTCAAAGGCACAGATCATTCTGTCTGCCGACACCACCCCGCAGATGATTGGCGAGCAGCTCCGCGCGCTGCGAAAGAGCAAAGGTCTGACGCAGCTTCAACTTGGGCAAGCAATGGGGCTCTCGTCCTACAGTACTGTCGCGGCGCTTGAGAACCCGCCCAATGGGCAAACGGTCATAGCGCTTCGCGCGGCGCTGGCTGCGCTTGACGCATCCGGGCTACCGCCTCAGCCGCAAAGCGACGCGCCCTCTGCCGTCGAACATCATGGAAACGATGGCTCAAAGTCACAGATCATTCTGTCTGCCGACACCTCCCCGCAGATGATTGGTGAGCAGCTCCGCGCGCTGCGCAAGAGAAAGGGTCTGACGCAGCTTCAGCTTGGGCAAGCAATGGGGCTCTCG
>JAGREJ010000040.1:23872-57232 GCA_020446595.1 Novosphingobium sp.
AATGGGCAAACGGTCATAGCGCTTTGCGCGGCACTGGCTGCGCTTGACGCATTCGAGCTACCGTCTCAGCCACAAAGCGACGCAGATGGGCTGACACTCCTATCTGCAAAGGCCATCCCAGAACTAATCGGTCAACGGCTCCGCGAGGCGCGTGAACGTAAAGGCTTGACGCAATTGCAGCTTGCGCAAGCAATGGGGTTGACCACCAGTAGAACGGTGCAAGACCTTGAACGTCCTCGCAAAAAAGGTCAGTCGATCATCGGTCTTCAGTCAGCCATATCCGCGCTGGGGGTCGACGGCCTGTAAGAACTTCACAAAATTGGAGCTTTCCGGTCAGCGCTAACCTCGCTCAAAGCCGTGCGCCTGTAAGAACTTCACATAATCATTGTTGACGACCCCGTCCTGACGTGTTTCATTTATGGTAGGAGCGTCGCCATGCGCCTGCTCCCACCATAAACAGCAGAAGGATGCACACAATGGACGAGGCTACCGAGATTTCCTTTTGGGAGGGTGGCGCCAGGTCGGCGTATACGCTCACCAAATCGCTCACATCGAACAGCCTGGGCTGTTTTCAATCGATGAGATTTTCCCTGCAAAATTCGCTGCGCGCGTTGCGCGAGGCCGAACCCGGCCTGTCGCTGGCTCCGCCGGGCGGAAAGGTAAGAGAAACATGACATGGAGTTCAGAAATTCTGCGCTCGCTGGGACAGCTTTGCTACTGGCGAGACTACCGATATGCCGACCGGCTTGGGGGGTCGGCGCTTACCTATGCCAATGACGTCATAGCCCGTCAGCCACTCATCAAGGCGAACGGCGATCTGGACGACTGCGAAGGATATACCTGGCACGAGAGGTGGTACGGTGGATTCCACGAGACCAGGACCGGTCGCTACGTTTTCACCACCCCGCAACCGCACCGCTACAAGGCTGCCGTGGACTTCATCGCCGAAGCGGGCCTCATCGCTGCAATCGCTATCGCGCCTCACATGGCCAGTATTGAGGGAGCATGCCCAAATGCTGGTTGATCAAAGCTATCGCCGGTACGGCGACCCCGACTATTTTGCGGGCAGGCTGCGCGGGCAATTCCTTGGCAGCCGGAAATCGGAAGACGAGATCATTCACTCCGTCTTGCTGATTCATCGATTGGCGGAGGAATCATTTTTCCGGGTGAGGGAGGTTCGGGCAATCTATTTGCGCGACGAGGACGAGAGCGCATCGGAATTTGAAGGCCGTGGCGAAACACTGATCTTCGATGCCTACGATGTGTCCGATTTTTTCGCCGCAACGGGTACGGATTTCGGTCACCTGTACATGTGCAACGGTCCAGACATTCATATCGGCGCCTATCACTGGAACAACAAGAATACGAGGATTCTTGCGTTCACGGCCGATGCAGGTGGAGATGATGAAATCCCCTACACGCTATGCCGAATGCCTCCCGACATCGAATTCTCGTTGGGCATTCTGCACGCCGTGTCGGACCTGCTGAGAATGCCCCATGCCGCCGAGTAGCGGCAATGGGGCAGCGTGTCAGGGCGCGTCGTACTTGCCAGCAAAGTCTTGATGGTAGGGCATCGCTTCGTTCCAGTATTCGACCCGCTGGAGGATCATGGGGTGAAGCCCAGCCATCAAGATGAGCTGGCGCATGAGCGGATCGGACCGCGCGAAGGTCCGGGCGATTTCATCATGCGTCATGAGATCGTAAAGCTGCCTTGATTGCGAAGCGCCCGACAGGCCCTTCTCGCGCTGCTCGTAAGACGTATCGCCCTGACGCTTGGCCAGCACCGGGGTCTTGCCCATCCGCTTCGAGACATATTCCGTCGTCGTCAGATCGACATTGGCGAAGAATTGCGACACGCCGGAATTCGCCGCGAAGCTCTCCCAGCGCTCACCATACAGTGCTTTACCCTGGCCCCAGTCCTGCAGGATCGGCCACAATTTCAGATGAAATCCCGCCATTTGCCCGGCGGCATCCTGAATCTGCTTCATGAATCCCAACACCGGGAACTCGTCGAGCACAGCCAGCACCGGCGCCTTCGGCACGGCTTCTTCCATTTCCATCGCACAGATGAGCTGGTTGATGAACATCCGCAGCCAGCGGTTGCACGTGCCCATGCGGATCGCGGGCAGGCACATATAGACGGTGACGCCGTTGGGCTTCCTTTTCAGGTCGCGCAGGTCGAAGTCATGCCCGTCCATCACCCGCTTCATCGAGCGGTAATCGAGAAACGCCGTGTGCCGGTTCATGGTCGAGAGCACACTCGCCATCTCATCATGCGATTTCTCGTACAAGCCATAGACGCTGGCCTTGATCGCATCGGCTATATCGTCATGCTCGCCGTCGTAGAGATGCCGAATGCCAGCGCCAATGCGCTTGGGCAGCATGTATTCACTACCGCCCTCATCATTTTGCTGCGTCCGCTTGGCCATGCGCACGCATTCGCGCACCGTGCCCATGTGGCGTTTGTCATCGGGCACATCCGAGCCGAGCGCTGCATAGAGTATGAAGCCCAGCAGCGCCGCTCCGGCGGACTCGTTCCAGTGCGGGTCTTTCTCCTGCCCGTCGGAGACGATCAGACCGTCGACGATCTGCATCGCGTCCTCGATGATCGTCTCACTGTCGAGGGTCAGGGCCGAAAGCGGGTTGTACTTCGCCCGATATTTCCGCGCAGGCCCCCGTGTACGGTCAAACGGATCGAGCACAAAAACATCCTGCCCGAGTTCCGCCCTGCGCCTCGCCGTCTTGTTCGCACCTTCCCCCTTCGGGTCGATCATCAGCACCGAACCGTCATAGTGCAGCAGGTTGGCAATGACCGTGACGGATTTGCCCGCGCGCGTTCCGGCGATGGTCTGCATGTGCCGATCATCCGCAATGCCGATAAGCTGGCCCCCGATCGCGCCGAGCAGGATCTTCCCTTGCGGATTTGCCGGATCGTAACGCAAGGCCGGGTGCGAGCAGATCGCCTCCTGCGCCTGCCAACGCGCCTGCGGGATAGACTGGTCCTTGAGATACTTGCTCGACAGGCCGCGTGGTACGCCGTCCATCAGTTCCGGTGTCTGCTCTTTCAGTTCCATAGGTCCGCCCTTTCGCATGCGGCCATCGCCTGGCCGCAGGTTGTCCGAAGGGGCGAGTATTGATCGAGCCTGTGCTGGCGGTTCCTCGCGGGCGCGAACCGTGAGAGGCCGTTTCACCTGTCTGGTCGTATCCGGCGATTTTGCGGGCACGCATCCGCATTGCATGAGCAGCCAGCGACACCATTGCGGCAGCCCATTTCAGATACGGATCACCATAAGGCGCGTTGGTCCGGGCCGGTCAAAAAGAAATTTCCGATCGGGCTGCGCCCGATTTCATCGCGAAACAAATTTCTTTTTCATGCCGCCCTCACCGGCTTCGCCTGGGCGGCAATGACCGTCCGGAACCCCGCGCCTTTTCCATGTCGCTCCGTTGAAAGGCCGCGAATGGGTCGTGGCCAGAACACTCAAGCAAAGGAGCGTAACGATGAAAATCGGAACCTTTACCAAGACAGATGACGGCACCTTCACAGGCCGCATCGCAACCCTCAACCTCACGGCTGACCTTATCTTTCAGCCCGCCGGGGACAAGACCAACGACAAGGCGCCGGACTTCCGCGTCGTATCGGCAAACACCAATGCCGAATGCGGCGCAGGCTGGCACGAGATGTCGCGCAACAACAAGCCGTACATCTCGGTCAAGATCGACGATCCCAGTTTCGCATATCCGATCTGGGCAGCGTTGACCCGCGACGATAGCGGCGAACTCAGCCTCTATTGGGACCGACCCAAGGCCAAGCGTAATGACCCCAGCGACACCGCCGATCAGGGAGAGACCCTGTAATGGCGGGTGATCGCACCAAGCGGATAGCGGAGCTGAATGATCGGCTCCGCGCCGCACTGGGAACGTGCTGCGGCGTTCCCGGAATGGTGGTCACCACATGCGGCATCGCGGCGCTGGATGAATGCACCAAGGTTCATATTCTCCAGGCCGTGCGGCACTTCCAGGACTTTTCCGAAGACAGCGACCCTTATGGCGAGCACGATTTCGGCAAGCTCGAAATCGATGGCGTCGGAAGGGTCTTATGGAAGATCGACTATTACGCTGACGTGGAATGCGTGATGGGCAGCGAAGACCCGGCGGACACCAACCAGTCCTACCGCGTTCTGACCATCATGCTGGCTTGCGAATACTGACCGGCACCGTCCGGCGGATGCGGCGGCCCGATACCGGGCCGCCGCTCTTCTACTTCTAAGTTCCTATTCCATGACGCATGCGCAATGCGCCATCGACAGACGGGCGCTGTACGAGCTGCGGTCCGGCGAACCTGATCGGCCCCAAATAAGCAAGGCAACCCGTCCTCTGGGGATCTTCCTTTCTCCGCCATTGCCGGAATTTGCCCGCTGCAATCTGTCAACCTGCGCCGGTCCACCGGCTCGGGCGCGCAAGGTGCGGCCCGCACCGCCTTGGGCTCTTGCGATCCCAAGCCGTGTTGCACCTTTGCGCGCGCCGCTGCCCCGGACGCGGGCGGTCTCCATGCAGCCTGGCAATTCCGCCCTGGCTGTCTTTGAGAAGGAGACCCCCATGGGACTTGATATGTATGCTTTTGTGACCGCCTCAGGCGCCATCGCGCAGGATGTCGATTTCGACACCAGCGCACTGCCGGCCACGAGCGAACTCCACTACTGGCGCAAACATCCGAACCTGCATGGCTGGATGGAACAGCTCTATTTCGCCAAGGGCGGCCAGCGCGAGGTGTTCAATTGCACGCCCGTGCGACTGACCCTCGACGATCTGGCCGAGCTGGAACTGGCCATCACCTCGGGCAATCTTCCGCCGACCAGCGGCTTCTTCTTCGGTGAATCCGACGGCAGCGAAAACAAGGACGATCTGGCCTTCGTCGCCAAGGCTCGCGAAGCCATCGAAGCAGGTGAAGACGTCTTCTACGACAGCTGGTGGTAACATACGATGGCAGTCGCCAAGCCATAGAGCGCGCCTTCGGGCGCGCTCAATCTTTTTGCTCATCCCTTGAATTTCCCATCTCATGTCGGCGTGATATCGGCCCGATCGACGCCGCACATGATGCTGGCCTGGTGCCTGGCCCAGGCATTCAGACCGCAGACCGGGCACGTGTATTTGACGCGCTTGCCACCCTTTACCGGCTTGCCGGGCCGCGCCGTCCCGGTCCCGCCAACAGGGGGCTCGTCCGCATCGCGGCGACTGTCCTGCCACTCGATGGCAAAGCCGCCAATCTCAAGTTCGGCATAGGCACGGGCAAGGGGACCGTCCTCGATGATGTAGTCCATCATCTGATCGCCGGTTTCACGGCCGCCGGGCTGGCCGGTATGTGACGGATATAGCCCCACGGACTTCATCTTCTCAGCCCACTGGCGATTGTGATAGCGGCCCCGTCCCGACTGGCCGAAATGATACTGCCAGAGATGCACCATCTCGTGCACGAGCGTTGCGCAGACTTCCCTGGCGCCCTGCTGCGCGAAATAGGCCGGGTTCAACGCAATTTCATCGCAGGTGGCACCATCCTGGCGCGCAAAACGATCGCGGCAGAAATACCCGTAGGTCCGGCCCTTGCGCTGCAACGTGATCAGGCAACCGGGCAGTTCGTTTCCGAACAGCACCCAGTTGAAATGGTCATAGGCGCGCGTGAGCGCTTCATATGTCTCCTGCGTCGGCCTGATCTCGAAGCCCGCGCCCGTGATTGGGGTGTACACTCCGCTCATATCCATGTGTCCGGTTCGGTTTTTCGAACACACGGACTAAGTCGAGATCGACGGCAGATTCCTCGCGAGGCAAATACGATAGTATTATTTCTTGTAATGCACACTCCACATCGGATAGATTTGGTCGTCCTACCGGACCAGTATTTGCGTAAAGTCCCTCCCTCATGATATTATGAAAATATAGGCCGTTAACGGTTACAAGGTGTGCGATGGTATGACCATCGCGCACCTTGAGGGGGAACTTCCAGTCCCCCGCTACCCCCCCTCGGAAAGCCCTAGGCGCATACAGATTTATGATCTGTCTTTGCCAAGGGCTTTGTCAGCCGCACCGGGCATCGAACCCGGATTTGGCTGATGGGAACGTAGTCGCCGTTCCATCACGACCAGGTGCTCCCCGCACCGGCTTGGGCCAATCGGAGCATGCCCGCGCTCCAGTTGGATGAACCATCGGCCAGGACGTATGCCGCCTGGACCTGCACCAAGTGATAATTCGCATCCCTTGGAACCGGCGACCAAGAGGAGCTTTCAGCGCTGCCCCTTGGCAACCCCATCGACAAAGGGGACGGCCCTTTTGAAACCCGGCAGACCCGCGCGCGCCCCGCGAGGAATTCGCGCGCCATCCGCCTGTACCGCGAAAGGTGAAATGACGACCGACAAGCCCAGACGCGACAAAGTCTATTCCTACCGGCCGCCCCGGCACCGGCGCGCCGAGTTCGAGGCCATGGTCGCGGAATCGGGGCTTTCCGTGAACGCCTTTCTCACCGAATGTGCGATCGAGCATAGTCGCTACCGCCGCGCCGAAAGGCAAATGCTCGCGCAATTGCTCGGCCAATGTGCCGGCATCGCCGACCGGCTTCGCGAAATCCAGTTTTCCGGCGCGGACAATTCCATCCTGCTCATCGAGGCGATGCGCGACGAATTGTCCTTGATCCGCACCGAACTCATGGAGCGCATGAGGCGGGAGTCATGATCGCGTTTGGCTCACAGCGGGCCGGCGGGGCCGATCTTGCCACCCATCTCTCCAATGCTGAAGACAACGAATATGTCGAACTTGCCGATCTGCGCGGCAGCATCGCCGAAGATCTTCACGGCGCGTTTTCGGAATGGGAGGCCCAGGCCCATGCCATGACCAAGGCGAAGAAATATCTCTACAGCCTTTCGGTCAATCCCGACCCGGCGCAGGGGCGGCTCACCCGCGAACAGTACATGGACTATATCGCCCGCGCCGAGGAACGCCTCGGGCTGGCCGGCCAGCCTCGCGCCGTAGTCTTCCACATCAAGGAACAGAAGTGCGGGAATCTGCGCGAGCACTGCCATGTCGTGTGGTCGCGCACCGATATTCAGGACCTCAAGGCCATTCCCATCGCATTTGACCGCCAGAAGCTCATGATGGCGGCCCGCGAGTTCGCGCGCGATCATGGCCTCAGCCTGCCCGAGGGATACGAGACGGGCCGCGCCAAAGCCGACCAGCTCAGCCTCTACGACAAGGCCCAGCTCGATCAGACCGGCCTGTCGAAGGAAGAGCGCATGGAGCTGATCACCGATCTTTGGCGCCACAGTGACAGCGCCAAGGCGTTCGTTAGCGCATTGGAGGATCACGGCTATATCCTGGCAACTGGCAAGCGGCCCTACGTACTGGTAGATATTTACGGACACACCAATGCGCTGCCTCGCATGATTGACGACAAGTCGGTGCGCACCAAGGATATCGTCGCTTTCCTGGAGAAGGATTTTCCCACCGAGCCGCCGCGCGAGGGAACCGCTGGTCCGGACCCGATTATCTCGGTCGAGGAAGCCAAGGAGCTGGCTGCCAGGCATCGCGCCGAGCGCAAGCAGCTTCGAAACTCGGAACAGCTCGCCCAGCAGCTTGAGATTCTCAAACGCTCTCAGCACGAGCGCCGCGCGAAACTTGAGCGCGAGCAGGCCGAGCTACGATTGCGCCATGAGGCCGAAAAGCGGGCGCTGGACCTGGAACACACTGAACGTGTCCAGACATTGACCGCCGAACATGCACGGCAGGAATTCGAAATACAGTTCCGCCGGTCGAGCAAAGCGCCGACCGGACTCGCCGCGTTTCTCGCGAAAGTTAGCGGCGTGGCCTATGTGCGTCGGCAGCTCCATTTGCGCGAAGACCGCAAGCGAAGCGAACAACAGCAGGAAGAACGCCGCCGCATCGAGCAGGACAATGAGAACAGGCGCCGTCAAATGGAGCACGCCCAGATGCTCGTGCAGATTGAACAGCGCCGCAAGGAACATGCCCTTGGGCAGACCTTTGCTCGTGAGAAAAGCTCCGTGCAGACCGCACATCAGCGCCAGCATGAGATTCATTGGCGGCGCGGATACGATCATATGCCCAGGCTCGATCTGACTCTTACGCCGCCCGGACGCAAGGCTGCGCCGTACAAGGCCAAGAACCGCTTTACCGCACGCGCGGCCGATGAGATGAATATCAGGGCCAGACCGCCCGCGGAGAAGGAACCGGGGCAACTGCGCGAGGAATTTTCATTCGCGGCCAACCCGCCAGCTCACAAGCATTCGGACTCTTCGAAGGGGCCGGAGCCAAATAAGCCTCCCAAGGATGATCGCGGCGGCGGGAAGAAACTGTGAGGGCAATTGCTCCTGTAGGAGCGTGAAGGACGGGCAACGCGGACGAGCCGGATCGGGAAATCGTAAGGTCGCTGTCCATTCCCGACGTCAATCCGCCCGCGCAACGCAGGTCGATACCCGGCCAGGCAGAATTTCTCAACGGGGAAGCAGAACCTCGGCATCAACACCAGCGCCGGTTTCCCGGCGCTGGGATGATCCTGAAGGCCGGTCCTTCAGCAGGACGTGCGGCTTTCATAGTCGATTACGACATTGCCTGTCGGGATGACGCCAAGGCTAAAGCCAAGGCGAATGGTCAGGTGGATTTGCGTATGCACGGTCATGATCTTTCTCCTTATTGTCTGTGAGGCAGCCGAACAGACGGCGCCTTTTGACCACGCCCGATGCCCACCAAAGGCGCCGACTGCGGCGGCGCGGAACGGGGAATAAGGAAGGACCATGAAACGCAGCATCGCATCGGCCAGACTGATGTCTGCGCTTTGTCATGCGCGGCACCCGATTCCATACCCAATTGGACCCAGAAATGGCGCTCAGCGCAGCTTTGCGAAAAACGTGCAAAATCGGGTCTAATCGGGTATTATTGGGTATGGAATCGGATATTCGGACAGCGCAGCCATGAAGGAGCCAAACCTCACCATCGGTCCCGACCTCGTGAAACTCATCGCTGAAATCGACGAGTTCAAAGGCCGCTGGGAAGCCCTCAAGACGCTATCTCCCGACCGCCTCAGCGCTTTGCGCAAGGTGGCGACGATTGAAAGCGTCGGCTCGTCCACGCGCATTGAAGGTGCGAAACTGACCGATGCCGAGGTTGAAGACCTGCTTTCCCAAGCCCTGTCGATCAAATCCTTCAAGTCGCGCGACGAGCAGGAAGTCGCCGGATATGCTGAGGCGATGGATTTGGTGTTCGAGGCGTTCGAGGACATGCGCCTGACCGAAAACCATATCCGCCAGCTTCACCAGACGCTTTTGCGCCATAGCGTGAAGGACGAACGGCATCGCGGTTCCTATAAGACGCTCCCGAACAATGTCGCCGCCTTCGATGCGGACGGGCACGAAATCGGTATCATTTTCGAAACCGCCTCACCGTTCGATACGCCGCGTGAAATGGAAGCGCTTGTCGCGTGGACGCGCAAGGCGATTGACGAAGAAGCGCTGCACCCGTTGCTCATCGTCGCGGTCTTCGTCGTAACCTTCCTTGCCATCCATCCGTTTCAGGACGGCAACGGACGGCTTTCTCGCGTAATCACCACACTCTTGCTTCTGCGGGCAGGCTACGCCTACGTCCCTTACGCCTCCCTGGAGCGCGTGATCGAAGAGAACAAGGACCTCTATTACAAGGCGCTGCGGCGCACGCAGGCCACCATCAAGGGCGATGCGCCCGACTGGGAGCCATGGGTTGGCTTCTTCCTGCGGTGCTTGAAGAAACAGAAGGACAGCCTCGCAGTCCGGCTTGAGAAGGAACAGGCCGGGCAGGACGATGACGCCGCGCTGCCCGAACTCTCCATCCAGGTGCTCAAGGCTCTGCGCACTGATGAGCGCCTTTCCATCGCTCAGATCGAGGCTGCAACCGGCGCAAACCGCAACACGCTCAAGAAGCGACTGCGGGAACTGGTCGCGGCTGGGCGCATCCGCCAGCACGGCAAGGCGCGGGCAACATGGTATTCGTTGCCGTGAACAACATCGAACGAACTGGCTGAACCGGCCATGCACACGATTTTACAGCAAATTCCTGATCGAATTCTCGCGAATGCCACGGGCGCTTTGACCCAGGCGAACACCCATGCAGTATATTTTGATCCGGGAAATGAACATTGGGAGCAGATGGGCGTCCTTCACGCCGCTCTGGCAGGCGAGTTGTTTCTCAAGGCCATCATCGCCAAAGAGCATCCGTTGCTGATTTTTCGCGACCTTTATCATCTCGACCAGCCGCAGAATGTGGACATCAGCCTTGATGAGATCATTGAAAACGGCCGGACCTACAACTTTGAACATCTTCCGCGCCTACTTTGGGTGACAACCGGCGAGCGCATTGCCGATCCGAACAGCTTCGAAAAACTCAGGAAAGCCCGGAATTCAATCCAGCATTTCTGTCTGCCGGATGGGGTGGACCTGCGCGCGCTATCCCTCGAATTCCTCTACAACAATATCGACCCGCTGATTCAAAAGCATTTCGGGATTTACTCGATTGAATATCATGAAGACCACGGCGTGAGCTACGACTACGTCGTGCAATGCCTGATCGGCCATGGGCTGAAATTTTCCGTCCCGCCCGACTTTCACGTGACGGAAATCGACGTCGAAACGGAATTGGCCACGGCGAGCAAGAGTTACCAGAAGTGGTTTGCCAGTAAGACCCGGTAAGGCCGCCTCCGCCTGCGGCAGCTACTCGTCAAAGAGGACGCTGAAGAAGGCTTGATTCCGCTTTTTCGCGTTGTCCACCAATGTGTCGTACCCCATGGCCTGGATGAAAATCTCTTCGTTATCGCGGTAGCGGAAATGGATTTTGGGGTTCCAGTCGTTCTTGAAATCGTGCGTTTTCAAGACTCCCAATAATGTCGGCGTGAGGTCGGCAATGATATACGCGAAGCGCCTCACCACACCAGTGAACGCAAAGTGGGTTCCGTCAGTTTTTGCAATGCCGCCAGCCTGAGTGGCTTGCTCCAGCGTGTTGATGACCTGAAGGACCGGGTCGCTCTTCTCGTTTCCAAAACGGTAGTCGTCACGACTGGGCTTCTTGAACTCAATGATGGTGATGGTTGTTCCATCATTGTCGCCAAGCACAAGGCTGTCATCGAAGAACGCCAGGTCCGCAACCTTATCGCCTTTTTGTCGGCGGCCTCCATGCATGGTCCGGTCGCTCGATACGTATGGCAGGAATGCTAGCGCATCGTCGATCAGCCAAAGATTGTGCTCGAAATAATCGGTTTTCACGCTGTCAGAGAAGCGTTTGAACACAAGGTCGTGGATCACATCTTCGGGAGCGTGCTTGCCGGCGTCTCCGTATTTTCGCGCCGCCTCGACAAGCTCTATAACCTTCTTGCGATGCACCACATACTCGGCCAGCGCCTCCTTGTTGTTATCATCGATCTTCTTGACGATCTCCTGAATATGCTCGGTGTACTCTTCCGAGCTTTGCGCGGCGGATGCAATTTCCCTGCTCAGATCTCGGGAGGCTCGATAACGCTGGATTGCAAGATCGGAAACGAATTGCTGGTTGGTCCAATTGTTTGGCTTGCCGGAAACATAATCAGAGATTGACTGGCCTCGAAGGCCGATGCGTAGAATAGGGTTCTCCCGGAGCGCCTCGTCCAGCTTCTTTGCCTGCGTGGTCTTGATCTTCTCGATCTGCTTCTTTTCGCCCTTTTGAATGACCTCGCTAACCGAGCTGACAATATCTTCAATGATGCCCGGACTTAGGTTGATGCCTGTGCGCGCATCGTTCAAGCGGCTTTCAAACGCAACGCTACGGACAACCGCGATCACGATATAATTCTGGTCGTTCTCATCGGTGAAATGAGGTTGTCCCAGTATGTTGGTCAGGTCTCGGGGCTTCCCGACGATGCGATCTGCCGCTGCGAACAGCAAACAATGATTCTTGAACGACCGCGTCTTCGGAATCTTGGTCAGCGAATATTCGATCTCCTCGCTCTTGCCATCAATCTCGCAGGTGATCTTGCCAGCCTCGGATTCAACGAAAATATCCCGAAAATGCTGGGTAATGTCTTCGGGTTCATCGTCATCATACTGGATCGTGATTTTTGGCAGCCATTTGTAGAGGAAGAACGGCAAGAAGTGACTGCCGATCGCGTCAGAAATATCCTCCTTTGTGAGGCTGGAGATTTGGTCGTTCCATTCCTCCAACGGCGAGTCATATTCGACTCTCAAGCCCAGATGGGTAAAGTCGGGCTCGCCGTCATGAAAGATGAGTTCATTGTCCTTGGTGATGTCAAAGCGGAATGTCCTGATCTTTTCGCCGGGTCCGGACTCGTATCGCGACGAATAGAGGATTCTCGAAAAAACCTTGAAGGCAATGAACCGCCCGAATCCTCGTCCCTTTTGCTTCAGCTTCAGACCGGAGAACGGCGTCTTGAAAGACCTGTAATTCTCCTCGTCGAGGCCGACGCCATTGTCGGTTATCCCGATCAAGAGCTTCGCCGGATCATTGAGGTTCGCAATTGAAATCTCGACCTCACCCCTGGCCTCCGCATCGTCCTCGAAGCGGGCCTCGATGCTGTGCATGGCGTTTGATACCGCTTCCAAAATGGGCAGCAAAAACCCATGCAGGTCGGAAGCGATATGGGTGCGTTCGAGGACCGCCTCCATATCAGGTTTGATCAGGGTATCTGTTTGTGTTTTCGCCATAAATTCACTGAATAATCTGAATATTTCTGATCGTAACCCATCTATTCTGGGCTGCCCAGTATTTCTTGGCGCGCCCTTCGGGCCGGGCTTTCGTGAACCGAGCCGCCCTTTGGGCTGTCTCGGCCATCCGGCTTCAATCCCTCGCGGGTCTTGATTGAATGGGCCTGAGCGTTTCGCTCAGCCCATGCCCTGTCTCTTCTGCGCCCTTAGACCGGGCGCAGGGAACCCCCTTTGTCAGCTTATATCAAATCCCGGACGGCCTGACCCAATAGCCCCGTCCCGCGCTGGCCCGCTCCATATCCGTGTGGCGCGAGACGCCTGCGGCGCCGCAAGCGGCGGGGCTTTGGGGCCGCCGGTCTGTGATGAGCGTCTTGAAAGCCCCCGCGCGAACGCACGTGCGCGGGGGCTTTTTTCGTGAAGACGCTCGGCGCTGGCCAAGGGTTCATGCGCGATTTCGGTTTGGAATTTCGCATTGATTTGAACCCAAACGAAGGAGACTTCACATGACTATTGAAATGATACCCCTGAAAAGCCTGCGTCCCTCGTCCGGCAACCCGCGCAAGCGCTTCGATGAAGGCGCGATTGCGGGGCTTGCCCAGAGCATCAAGACCGATGGCTTGCTGCAAAACCTTGTGGCGGCAAAGCCGGAAGGGCGCAAACGGACCTATCCGCTCATTAGCGGCGAACGGCGTTACCGTGCCCTGAGCCTGCTGGTCGAACAAGGTGACTTGCCCGCCGACCTGAGCGTGCCCGTCGAGGTGCGGGGCGATCTTACCGAGAGTGAGGCCCTGCGCATCGCCGCCATCGAGAACATCCAGCGCGAGGATTTAACCCCGCTCGAAGAGGCCGAGGCGATTGCCACGCTTGTCGGCAGCGGTGACGGGCTGGAGGACATCGCCGCGCAGACGGGCCTTTCGGCCAGCACCATCAAGCGCCGCCTTGTCCTGCTGGAGTTGAGCGATTCCGTGAAGAAGGCACTGTGCGAAGCGAAGATCACGCTGGCCCAGGCCGAGGCCATGGGCCTTGGCAGCCATGACGAGCAGGACGATCTCTTGGAACAGGTTATCAGCGGCTGGTACTCCACGCCCACCGATATTCGGGAATGCCTGATCGGAGAATTGCCGAGCGTGGCCTTGGCGATCTTTCCCAAGGAAGACTATTCCGGTTCGTTCACCACCGACCTGTTCGGCGATGATGAAACCACCTATTTCGACGATGCAGAGCAGTTCCACGATCTGCAAAGGGCTGCTGCCGAACAGCTTGTTGCCGATTACGAGCGCAAGCACGATTGGGCGGTGTTGGTCGAAGGCCGGTTCTCACCGCTCGAATACCGCGAGGCCGACGAAGGCGAGTCCGGCGGCGTGGTTGTTCAGCTTTGCCCCAGCGGCAATGTGGAAATCCACGAGGGGCTGATTCGCAAGCTTGTCGATGCGTCCGTCTCCGAGGCGCTCAAGCCAAAGCCCAAATCCACCTATGCCCGGCCCGTGCGCGAGTATTTCGCCATGCACAAGAGCGCCGCCGTGCAGGTGGAGCTGCTGTCCAACCCCCGCAAGGCGAAGGAAATCGGCGTGGCCAAGGCGCTCTTTCGACCCTCGCTGCACGAATGCTATTCGTACCTGTCTCGCAGCGAGGAAGGCAAATCCTACCGGGCCGCGCTGGAAAGCGAAGCCGCCGCCTTGCTGGACCTGCTTGGCAAGAAGGCGCGGGGCGATGATGCGTTCCGAACGCTGTTGTCGCTGGCCTATTCATACGAGAGCGCTTTTGAGCTTGTAAGCGGGCTTTATGATGCGGGGCTGGAGCGCCTGTTCGCATTCCTGACAGTCATCGGTTTCGGGCAGGACCAGTGCGACGAACTCGATTGCCGCGAGAGCAGCTTCTTCAACCGCGTGGCCATCGCCATCGGTACGGATATGAAGAAGTACTGGCTGCCCGGAGTCTGGTTCCTTGGCCGCCGGACGTTGGGCCAGCTTCGCACCGTTCTCATTGAGAGTGGCCTGTCCCGGCTTTATGGCTGCGGAAAGGCGTACAAAAAGTCCGAGCTTGTGCCGATCATGGCCCGCTATTTCGCCAAGGTGCGGGATATGGATGATCTCGAACCCGACCAGAAGCAGGCCCGCAACTGGCTGCCCGAGGCGATGAGCTTCCCGGCCATCGACCCCGACCGTCAGACCGATGAACCGGAGGAGGCCGATCTGGCAGAGGCCGCATAGCGTTCACCCCGCCATTCGGCGACCCGCGCCGGCCTGCCCGTTACGGGCAGGCCGGCCTTCTCTTGCAGGGAAGAATGTCAAACCAGAGATTGACAGTTATTATGTAAACGTCAAATTATAACTTGACATGAACTGTATGAATGTATAATCATAGTTTTACGATATAAGCTATTTCGTCAAGCTGAGATTATCCAATGAGCGTTAAGGCCACCGTCCAGAGACAATACCAGACCAAGGTCGATCAAGCAGCCTTGGCCGTCACGTGCGAGCTGCAACGCCCGCCCGAAGGCTGGATTGCGACCGTGCGCAAGGCGCTGGGGATTTCGGCTGCCCAGCTTGGCCGCATGGTCGGCCGCACCCGCGCCAACATCTCCGCCGCCGAACGCTCCGAGCAGAACGACCGCGCCACGCTTCAGACCATGCACACCCTGGCCGAGGCGATGGGATGCAAATTTGTTTACGCCATCGTTCCGGCGCAAGGCGGCATCGAAGACGTGCTGAAAATGCGCGCGTGGGAGAAGGCGCGCCGGATTGTCTCGCGCGCCAGCACGCACATGGCGCTCGAAAAGCAAAGCCTGACTTCCGGCCAGATCGAAGATCAGATCGAAAGGCTGGCGCTTGAACTCCTGCGCGACCATCCTTCCGATTTCTGGGAGGATACATGACAGGCATTGGCGAAGAACCCGAAGGCGCTACGCCGCTCGACCCGGACGAACTGGAAGGGCTGAAATTCAGGCACGTCACCACGCGCGGCGAACTCAACGAGCTTGAGCAGGCCAATGTCGAAAGTGGCCTGCAATGGCTGCAACGCCGCCGCAGGCATGATGTGCTCAGCGAGGAGTTCGTGCGCGAGCTTCACCGCAGGCTCTTTGGCGATGTGTGGCAATGGGCGGGCACCTTCCGCCTCACGGAGAAGAATATCGGCGTCGACCCTGTCCAGATCGGCGTGCAACTGCGCATACTGCTGGACGACGCGCGCTATTGGGCCGAGCATGGAACCTACCCCCCGCTCGAAGCGGCGGCACGGTTTCATCACCGGCTGGTGCAGATTCACTGCTTCCCCAACGGCAATGGTCGTCACGCGCGCATAATGACCGACGAATATCTGCGCCGACTCTTCGATCGCCCGCCCATCGACTGGGCGGCAGGCCAAGACCTGATGCAGGAAAACGATCGGCGCGATGCTTACATCGCCGCGCTTCGCGCAGCCGATCGCCATGACTATGGGCCGCTTTTGAAGTTTGTCGGGGTCGATGGATAGGCTGACGAACCATCCATATTCTTGACCACGAGATTCCCGTAGGATCGTTTTGATGACCATGGAATGTTTCCGGATCGACGAAAGCGGCTATACCGGCTTTGATCTCCTGAACCGCGACCAGCGCTTTCAGGGTGCCGCCGCTATCGCGATCGGGAATGATGACGCAGCCCGCCTCATTAAGGAGCATTTCCCCCGATTGCAGGCGAGCGAGCTTAAGTATGGTGCGTTGTCGCGCCGATCAGGCAATTATCCTCGACTACTCGCGCTTCTAGGCGATCTCCTACGCGACTACAAAAGCGTCACCTATGTCTGTGACAAGCGCTTCCTGCTCATCCTGATGTTCTGCGACTATGCGGTTGAGCCTTGGTACTATGAGCGGGGCCACAATTTTTACGAGGATGGACAGAATTACGCGATGGCATCGCTATTGTCCAAGGCCGGACCGGCACTCTTCGGGCCGCCGGAGTTTGAGGCGATGCTTGCAGCCTTCCAACGCGCGATGAAGGAGAAGAGTGCGCAGGCGCTGAGCGACCTTGTCGCGGCGGTACGCAAGACTCGATGGACGCAGTTTCCCGAAGCGCTAGGTCCACTCGCGCGCGACGCGGCACCGGAATGCCTCACAGCAATCGCAACCCCTGGTGTAACCACCGACATCGCGATCGTGGTGCTGCAATCCCTGATTTCGCGCATGGAGGTGATGAGCGAAGGACCGTATCGAGTCGAGCACGATCAGTCCAAGAATCTCGAAACCTATCACGACCTCCTGCAACGGTTAATCGAACATGAGGACGCAATCGAGCTGCGCCAGACCGAGATCGCGAGCTTCAAATTCCCGCTCAAACTGACCGAGGTCGCCCAGGTCGATTCAAAGACGAGTCCGGCGGTGCAACTTGCCGATGTGATGATCGGAGCGGCACTCGAAGCGGCGAATACGCTTGCAGGGCTAAAGACGGGCGGACTCGACCCCGACGCGCTGCTTCCGCTTTACGCTGACAATCAGTTCATCCATTTGATTCCGGACACGGACTTCGAGGAGCAGAAGCGCTTTCGACGTGGCACTCAGGCAGCCGAAGTAATCGACTACTTCGCGGCGAACTTTGCTCGGAAGCCCTGATCGAACGCTACGCCGGTTGGGACTGGCCCGACCTAGCGAATCATCGGGCCGAATAGCCGCATGAAGTCTGCGCGATGTTGATCCCACGTTTCACTGGCGAACACCCCGCATAATTGTTCTCTAACAGTGTCCGCTGATCGCTGCGTCTTGCGCTCCAGGTAGGCGATAAGCTGATCGGTAACTTGCTTGGCCGCCCGCCGCTGTTCTCCCCCTTGCAGCGTTGCGTCATAGCCTCGCAGAATATCCGCAATTCTTATTTGGTTGTCACTGCAACGCTGCCGAAGGTCCGCTTCGAAACGATTTGTGTTTGCAGCCGCATGATCGATCAGCCCTACCTCCGGCGTGAACGGAAGATACTTGATATCATCCTCCTGTCGCTGAAATTTGGCCAGTTGCGCGTGCTTCTCGTTCTGCCTCCAGTTGACGAGTGTCTCGCTGGCTACATCTCCGTCAAGAACGGCTTTCTGCACCACATTCTCCGGGAGCACCGCTCGATTGCGCTCAAGGAACGCGACGACAGAAGTAAATGGACCCACAGGCACAACCTTGGTCGTCGGGCGTGCTGTTGGATCAGGAATGTTCTCGTTCGCAAACTTCTCAAAGAAGGCGACCAGCATGTCGCGTGCGAAGACATCCTCAACGTACAGCATGATATCTGGAAGCGTCTCTTCGTCCGACGCGATGTTACCGATAGCGTAGGTTGGGAAACAGCCGGCAATTGCCTTAACCTCACCGTCATCCTGCTTTTCGAGATAGATGAGATGACGCCGGTCGATCGCCTTCAGCAACGTCACCGAGTGGGTGGAAAATATTACCGTCAGTGATTTCGCCTCAGCTTGATCTTCAAGATATCGAAGCAGGTTGACCTGGGCGCGAGGATGCAAAGCCATCTCAAGTTCATCGACGATAATCATGCTGTTGTGATCGACATCCTTGAGCAGTCGCAACAGCTTCAACACACACAGTTCGCCAAGGCTAAAGTGCTTTTCCGAGTGATACGCCTGCGGATTGGCGCCCAGCGCGAGTACGAAAGCGTCGTTGCCCGCGCCCCGCGTGAGATTGATAGTCCGCAAATTTGAAAACTTGTCAGATTCGAAGATCTGGTTGGCCGCGTTGACTATGATCGGGCTGGCCGCGCGAATGTTGCGCGTGTCAAAATCTTCGGGCCTTGGCGTGATCCGATCTGCCGTCGCGCCGATGTACATAACCGACGGATATCCTAGGCGAGCGAACAAGTGGGAGTTGCTGCGCGGGCGCGGAGTCCAGCGCTCCCCCCGATAGGCATACTCAACCGATTCACCGTCGATGCGGTAGGTGATCGTCCCATTCGAATGATTGTCCAACCTGTCCGAGCGCAACGAGGAGGGGAAATGGACCGGAAATGCGTTGGAATAACCGATACGCCATAAGCAGCCAAGTAGCGAGGTTTTGCCGGCTCCGTTGCCCGCAGTGAGTAGCCAGACACCTGGCCCCGGAATGTCAAATTCAAGTCGGGCGATATTTCGCAAATTGCAGATTTCGACAGTGCCAGCCATTCACCGGTTGAAGCTTAATACGCTTGGATAGTCGAGGCTAAAAGCGTGAAGGACATTCCCAGCGACAGTCACGGCTGCACGCTCGATCCGCCCCCTGAAATCATCGGCTATTGTATCGTCCCGGAGACATGCGTCCAGAGTTCCGGCTAATCCACGGGGAACAGCATGGCCTCGTAGTCGCGTGCGCCGTGCAGGATGTGAATCACAATGATGCGCTTGGCATCACGCCGATAGAATATTGCATAGTTGCCGTGCGGGCGACGACGAATGCCCAGGTGTTCATAGCGGGGCACCAGCGGGAAACCTCTTGGTATATCGGACAGGCCGCGCGCCTTTTCCGTCTCGTTCATCCCGTTGAGTAGGAGGTTCTGAATGCCTTGAAATGACGGCTTCATCCAGACCAGCCGCGCAAGGTTTCCCGATGCCCGCGACTTATATCGCCTGTAGATAGCCGGATTGGAAGCAGACCTCGTTTTCGCTATCAGCAGATTATTCATGGCGAAGGACGAAATCTGTGAAACTAAAAACGGCATACGCCCGCTTCTATAAGTCGTTCAACTTCGACCACGCACGAAAGCTAGACGAGCGGGTTGCTAAACAGCCGTGGGAGATATTCAGAGATCGCTTCTATCCTTATGTTACTGTTGAACTTGATCCTAGGATTACGACGGTCGTCGGTGCCAACGAATCCGGAAAGAGTCACTTGCTCGGCGTAATAAGGAAGGCAATCACGGGCGAGGGAATCGAGCAGCGTGACTTGTGCCGCTATTCACCCTTCTTCGGCGTGTCGCTTGGACAGCGTTGCTGGCCTCATGTCGGCGTTGGTTGGGACAAGGTCACGAAGGACGAAGCTGCAAGAATTGCTGAGCTTCTCAAGATCGAAAATACAAGTTTTCGTAGATTTCTGATGTTTCGTGAAAGCCCGGAAATCTTGACGGTTTGGACACCCAACGGCCAAGATTTTAGCAAACACGAATTGTCAGAGGAACAGACTCAGGCATTCACACGAATGGTCCCCCACACGTTTGAGATCAACTCAAACATTGCGCTTCCAAATTCCGTCCCGTTCTCATTTCTCGAAAGTGGTGGCGACGCTCTCGCCGCGACATACTCGCGTTTCATGATCGAGAGGCTCGTAGGCGCTATTGGATCGGTCAAGCCAATCCTAAGCGGCGGAGCTAGCTCAGTGCAGCAAAATGCGGAAAAAGTCGCAAATGCGTTGGCAGGCTTTGCTGAACCAATTTCCAATCATGTCGACGATGCCACGCTCAAATCTTTGGAGCTTGGTCGAAGTTTGCTTCTCACACTGGGCGAGATCGACCCCGACAGCTTGACCGAACTTTCGCTTGGCATTGATCAGCAGCACGACGGATATGTGGGCGGGCTGCTTGAGGCAGTGAATCAGCAGCTCGACCGAAAGCTGAACTTTCGCCGCTACTGGGTGCAGGATAGAGATTTCAGCCTCAAGGTATCGACCCGCGACCGCGAACTGGTTTTTGTAATCAGTGACCGAACTGGCACGGTCTATACCTTCTCCGAACGCAGCAGCGGCCTGAAGTATTTTCTATCTTACCTGATCCAGACACAGATTCATCGCCCTTCTTCAGGCCAGGAGTCCATTCTGCTGATGGATGAACCCGACACCTACCTCTCCGCCGAGGCGCAGCAAGACCTCATGCGCGTTTTTCGCGATCTCGCAGAACCAGAGCCTGGCATTGACCCAATTCAAGTGGTCTATGTTACGCATTCCCCATTCCTGCTCGACAAGAACCATTCGGAACGCATCCGTGTCCTTGAGAAAGGCACTGGCTACGACGGCACTCGGATCGTACCGAGCGTTAGCCGCAACCACTATGAACCACTGCGCTCTGCTTTCGGAGCATTTGTCGGCGAAAGCGCGTTTGTGGGATCGGTCAACCTGCTAGTCGAGGGCGCTGCAGATCAGATCATCTTGGCGGGAGCCGCCAATCTTATTCGCCAGAGGTCACCGGGCATATTGGAGGACACGCTCGATCTCAACCAAATGGTCATTGTGCCGAGCGGTTCCGCGAGAGAGATTGGGTATACGGTCTTTCGGATACGCGGGCAGGGGGCCGACAAGCCGCCTGTAGTGGCTCTGCTCGATGGCGACCAGGAAGGGCTAGATGCGAAAGCGGATTTCGCAAGCGATCAACGGCTACGCAAGCTCATCAAGCCTGAGAACATTCTTGACCTGAAGCAGCTCGGTGAAGGCGAAGTAAATTGGCCGGACTCTCCCGTTACTGAAGACCTAATTCCGGTTCCACTGGCACATGGAGCGATGGAGTTTGTCATCGAGGAGGTGACCAAATTCAGAGAGGGCGCCCCGCCTCATATCACACTCGAAGAAATCGAAGCCGAACTGGCCAACGGCGGACATTTGCTCGAAGCTATCAATCGAGTGGCAAAGCGACACGACGGCTGGATTGACAAGATTGCATTTGCAAAGGCGCTCATCGAGCTGTGCAGCGAACCCAGCGCCAAGTTGCGTCCACAGGTTGAGGAATTTCTTGACCGGATGCGGATTGTCTTTCGTTCAGTGAATGAAGCAGTTCGGCGTGCGTCGGATGATGCTGCCAACAAGAAGTTGGAGACTCTAGTGTCCGAGCGTGTCACCCTATTTAAGGTCGATAATCCGAGCTTTGCCACGCGCGAACAGGCCAACATTGCACTTCGTCAAATTGAAAGCCAGCTAGACGATTCGCCAGAGGCAGAGGCGATCCGCAACGCGATCGTACCGCTTCGTAGAGACTACCATCTCCATGAGGAACCTGCCGCTAGAATTGATGACTTCACCGCATTCTTGGAAGATCTCGACAGCTTGAAGCACGCTTGGCGTGCCCAACAGAATGCTGCGAAACCTGTTCGTGGCGCAGCCGAGAAATCGAGCGTGAACAAGGCAAAGTCGAGACGGCGCGGTTCACCGCGAAAATCGACGAGCAAGGAGAAGGCAGCGGCTGAGACCACGACGGGCGCCAATCCCCAAAATCCCGGCAGCGATGAACCAAATGAAGATGAGTAGGTAGAGGGCCGCAACGAAAAGGGGGAACCCTCCTTCATCTACCAAACCACGAAAATATTTTGTGTACCAAAAAGCGGACCATCTTGTGGACCAACGGCGATCATGCATTTAATTAATTTATTGAAATATAGCGATATTATGAATCGCGCGGAGCGCTTCGCCCGCTCCAGATTTTTCCGCCGTCATGTGACGGTCATGATCGGTAAGCGTTGGTCAACATTGCCTAAACTGCTGATTGCAGGGGCAATGATTCAATGCACTCATTGATGTCATGCAGCACCGAAGCGCCACGCTTGCCAAGCGAGCGGGGGGCACTTACACTTTGAACTCAGAGTAAACACGTAGCGAAACCATGCCGTCGGATTACACGCTTATCTTCCTGGTTCTGCTTGTTGTGGTCATTGGCTTCTTTCCGGCGCTCGATGCCGTCAGGATGTGGCGCATGGCCAAGCACCATGACGTCGAGCAACGTCAGCGTATCAAACGCGACCGGCGCTTCTGGCGGCGGCAATTCCTGTGGAGAGTGTTCTCCACCAAACGGGTGCCGCGCCTGACCGACCAGAGCGAGGCGCGGATGCACAGGCAACGCTAGTCAACCGCGGGAACCTTCCGGCCAGGACGCCGGAAGATCCCTTGCCGGTTTTCGCTCAGGCCGGGTTCTCGCCATATTTGCGAATGTGAAAGGGCACCCGCTCTTCCTGCGGCGGCAATTCGTTGAGCCCGTGAGGATTGAGCCCGGCTGTAAGCGTCGATGAAAGTCCGCCCTCGATAGTCGTCTTGCAGATGCGCCAGCCTTCGGGCGTGCGGCGGAAGGTGTTGATCCGCTGCGAGAGGCCGATACGGGGCTTGTCGCCACGCGACTGGAAGATGCCCAGCATGTTCGAATGCTGCGTGGCCATGTCGCCATTCACTTCCACCTTGTCGGCGGTGCTGGTCTGGAAGACGTAGGGCAACGGACCGTCGTCCCCATAGAAATAGTCCCAGAACTCGGTGTATTCCTCGCGGCCTTTCGGGCCCTTGCCCGGCGGGTTGGGCGGCACGTCGATTTCGGCATCCTCGGTCAGGCATTCGAGCGCGGCGGCGCGCCCGGCCTGCTTGCCCTTGAAGCCGCCGGTGCATTCGAAATGCCACTTGAAGAACACGTCGTTGATATCCTGCACGTCCTTCAGATGCTGCACGGTCGCGCGGAGTTCGGCGACCTCCTTGCGCAGCATTTCCAGTTCATCGCTCATCCCGATTCCTTTCACTCAATTGCCTCTCCCTCGTGCACACCTTTGCAGGTCATTTGTCCAGAGGCGTAGTCAGCAAGCTCGTTGAGCCTGTAGCAGATGGACGCCGTCGCTTTCACAGCCGCGCCGCGCGCTCAGCCGGAAGCGCGGTCGGGGTCGATCGGATCGGAGAGGTTTGCCCGTGGGAAAGGCCCGGTGTGCCACTGCTTTACAGCCACGCGACGCGTGATCCACCAGTCGTCTCCGTTGCGCGCAACGTCATCCTGGTAGCGCAGTCCGAGCACAAGATGATCGACCGCGCTGTCCTCCGCTTGCATGTGGTAGCCGGTCACCCACGATTCGACAAAGCCGGTATCGCCATCGATCTCGATATACTGGTTGCCGACGAAATGCATTGTCGCCTCGAACCGGTGCAGTCCGCGTTCGATCTCGGCGAGATAATCGTCGAGCGCGCCAGAATTGACGGTGCCGACCACCTCGCATTCGGGATGGAACACGCTGCGGACGAGATCGAAGTCGATCGAATCCACGCCATAGGCGTATCGCTTGTACAGATTGCCGATAAGCTCCCGGTCCCGAAGCCAGCGCATATTGGCGGCCAGGTCGTCGAGCGGCGGCGGCGCGCACTCGCGAAATCGCATCGCGCGGCGCAGGGCATTTACTTCAGGCATGGTCGGCTTCCTCTCGTTTTTCGAAAGTTACAGGACGTGGTGCGCAGGCGGAAGCGCGGATCTTGCTTCGCGATACCGCCAGCCGCCGTTTGCGGGAAATCTGTCAAAAACTTCCGGGTCGGGCGGGACGCCGCGATGCATTGCTTGACTCTTGGCGCAGGGTGCGGATGAACCGGCGCCACTTCACAGCAACGTGAGACGGGAGAGAACGAATGCCGACAATGCAGGACATGACAGGACAAGTCGCACTGGTCACCGGCGCGGGCGGCGGACTTGGCGGGGCCAGCGCCGTGCGGCTCGCGGAGCTTGGCGCGGACGTCGCTGTGCTCGATGTATCTGCCGATGCCCTTGCGGGTACCGCCGAGAAGGTGCGGGCGATGGGCCGCAAGGTGCTCGAACTGCCGCTGAACCTCACCGATCGCGCACAGTGCGCGGCTGCAGTCGAGCAAACCGTGGGCCATTTCGGCAAGATCGATTCGCTGTGCAATATCGCGGGCGTGCTTCGATGCGGCAGGAGCGAAGACTTCCCGGAGGCCGATTGGGACCTCGTGATGAAGGTCAACCTCGAAGCGCCGTTCTTCCTCTCGCGCGCGGCGATCCCGCATATGCTCAAGGCCAACAGCGGCACCATCGTCAATGTTTGCTCCACCGCCTCGTTCAAGGCGCAGGGCTTTTTCTCGGTCTATTGTGCGACCAAGGCAGGCCTGATGCACCTGACCAAGACCATGGCGGTCGAATATATCAAGACGCCGATCCGCATAAACGCGGTCGCTCCCGGCGGCATGGACACGCCGCTGGCTGGCGAAGCCGGACCGGCATTCGCGCTCGATGCCGAAATAGTCGGTCGGCTGGGCAACCCCGGCGGCATGTGCGTGATCGACGATGTGGCCGACATGGTCGCCTATCTGGCCAGCCCGGCCTCGCGCTCGATGCGGGGCTCGTGCGTGGTCGTCGATACCGGCGAGATCGTGTGGTGAGGGGATAGCGCTGAAAGTATCGCGTTACCCCGGACTTGATCCGGGGTCCAGCTTGTTTCGGCTAAGGCACGCTTTGTCGTAAACGGGACTAGTTCACGCAGAGGGCGCGGAGAAGAAGGATAGACGCGGAGTTAACCATACTGTCCCCGGAATTCAAGTATAGTAGGCGTCCATTGCGAGGATTGCGAGAAATACGTTGCGATCCATCAGTTTGCTCCTTGCCGGAAATCGATTTCTGTCAAGCGATGTTCGATTGGCATTTCGCCAATCGGAGTATCTTTTGGCCGTCGCACCAGAGATCCCACTTGGCGATTCAACCAGTCCAACCGCCTCTCGATCCCTGTCGTCACTGGATCGTCGGTGATCTGCACGGTGATGCGCTGCAGCGCGTAGCCTTCACCGAAGGTCGCAACGAGATCGTCAGCATCGACCAGTTCGACTGATGTGGGGTCGTTGATATCGGCGAAGGTGACGAGCATGGGATAAGCTGAGCGCTCGCCGAAGGGACCGTATGGGGGGAATGTCCGTGGGAGAGTGACCTCTCCCTTGACGAAGAGCATGTCGTCGAGCCTTTCAACGTAAGGCTCCCCTTCCACATCCGGCGCGATGCGCCCCATGATCGTTTCTGTCCAGTTCGTCAGGTCTTCACCGCGTAACAATGCAAACAGTGTGGACCCGTTTGGCAGGTCGATTGCGACCGCTTCGCCAGACACGCGGCGCCGCACTCCAACAGGTTTAGAATCCTGCAGCTTGAGCGTCTGACGCACCTGAATGACTGAGGAACCGGACCGGAGCCCCTCGGGCGTCTCGACCTCGACTGTCAGTCGATACCGATAGTCCGGCGCCGCGTCGCCGCACCCGGTCAATGCCAGCGCGGCAAGGAACAGGAACAGCGGAGCGAAGGGGCGGCGCAAGGTCATGGCCCAGCCTAACAGCCCCGCGCTTGCCGGGAAGTAAAGAACGCGGACCGCCACGTAATCACGCTTCGTCATTCCCGCGAAGGCGGGAATCCAGTAACATCCTGCAATGCCCCGTGAAATATCGCCTGCGGTCTACATCCTCGCCTCAAGGAGAAACGGAACGCTCTACGTCGGCGTAACCAGCAATCTTGTCGGTCGGCTATACCAGCACCGGCAAGGGACATTCGAGGGGTTCGCCAAGAGATATGCAGTGCATCGCCTCGTATGGTTTGAACATCACGAAACGATGGAATCGGCAATTTTGCGCGAAAAGCGTCTGAAGAAATGGAACCGCGTTTGGAAACTGGGCCTGATCGAACAATCGAATCCCGACTGGCGCGACCTTGCGGAGAATTTCGGTTTCGAGTCGTTTGTTTGACTTGCTTCCCGCCTGCGCGGGAATGACGGCGTTCGACTGACTGGCTTCGCGGGATTGACGAACTTGGCTGACTGGATTCCCGCGTTCGCGGGAATGACGAAAGGGCAGACAAGCCCGCTGTCCTACATTCCCACGTCCCGGTATCTGCTCGTGCATGGCCGAGCCCCGCCCCGTTCCCGCCGCAAGTGAGCATGTTTTCGCCAGGGTGCCACGTGTAACCTTGCATGCCGCAGGCCGCAGAATTGCTCGCTTTGCAGGGGCGGACACCGCACCGGACACATGTCACTTGTGTCACCCTCAACCGCTCCGCACAGCGGACCGCCGGGTTCGCTCAATCCAGCCTCGGATCGACCACCGTCCTGATCGGACTCGCCGGATCGGCCATCGCCGCCATGGCATCGGCTACGCCGCTGACGCCGATCTTCGCGCCGATCCACGGCGAAACATCGATCCGACCGTCACCGATCGCGCGCAGGGCCAGTTCCATGTCCTGCGGCTCCTCGCCGCAGGCGAACTGCACGTTGAGGCACTTGTTCTGCGCGGTGAAGGTGAACAGGTGTTCCTGCTCCATGCAGTAGCCGCCCATGACGATGCGACCGTGCATCGGCGCTGCCTGGATGATCTGTTCGAGCATGCCGGGCAGGCCGACATTCTCGTAGATCAGGTTGACCCGCTTGCTGCCCAGATCGGGCAGGGCGCCATAGGGATCGGTCTCGCGCGGATCGACGGCAATGTGCGCGCCCATCTTGAGCGCCATCTCGCGCCGGTGGGGATTGAAATCGGCCGCGACAATCGGCGCGACGCCAGCCAGTTTCAGTCCGGCGATGACGCCAAGCCCGATCGCACCGCAACCGAGCACCAAGGCCACATCGTCCTTGTCGGGCCTGCCCCGCCGCGCATGTTCGAGCCCGACCGCCAGCGGCTCGATGCAGGCGGCGTGATCGTCGTCGAAGTGGTCGGGCACTTCGATCAGCTGCGTCTCGTCCAGCAGCATCAGCTCGCCGAAACCGCCGGGGCAGTCATGGCTGTATCCGATGACCGAGTAGGCTCCACCGGCGGTCATGACCGGCACCGAGGTGACCTTGCGACCGACCTTTACCGGACGTGCCGAGCCGGGGCCGTAATCGAGCACTTCACCGACATATTCGTGGCCCGGAACGAACGGCTTTTCGAAATCGAGCATGGCGTAAGGCCCGCCGAGCTTCTGCGACAGATCGATGACATTGCGCCCGCCCTTGATGAAGTGCAGGTCCGAAGCGCACAGCCCGCAGCGGTGGGTGCGCACCAGTGCCTGACCGGAGCCGGGAACCGGATCGGGCAGCACGCCGGAATGAACAATGCCGTTCTCGACGTAGGCGGCTTTCATGCCGGGCGCTCCTTCAGCCCTGTGCTTCCAGTTCGCGGATACGCGGCAGCGTTTCCTCAAGCAGTTTCAGGCTTTTCCAGCCTTCCTCCGGGGACAGCCCGCCAAGCAGCGGCTGGAAGGAGATCCCGGCGTGGTTGGGCAGTTCGCGCATCCTCTCGATCAGCATGTCGGGCGTCCAGGCGACGAACATGCCGGACTTGCGGAGCAGGGCCGGGTCTTCCAGCCCCTTGAACGGCGAATTGGACGCTTCGCCCGCCTGCGCCGACCACTTGGCATATTCGGTGACGACATGGGCGGCGTGTTTCTCGATTACTTTCCAGCCTTCGTCGGCGTCCTCACACAGATGGATTCCTTGCGGCATTCCCGGCGTCGGCCGATTGAAGCGGCGCGGCTTGCGGCCGAGCTTTTCGCATTCGGCAATGTAGATATCGACGAGGTGGCCGCTGGTCGGCCCGAAGCCCAGATCGAACTTCGCGGCGCGCCGCGCGGCGGTCGCGATCCCGCCGCCGACCATCAGGATCTCGTGCGGATCGCGTGTCGGCAACGGGCGAACGAAGATCGGCTTGCCGTCATATTCGAACCGCTCGCCTTTCAAGGCGCGCAGAATGATCTCGATGCCCTCGTCCATCGATTTCGCGCGATCCTCGAGCTTCTTGCCGAACATGGCGAATTCGCTCGGCACGTAGCCCGCGCCAAGGATCACGCCGAGCCTTCCTCCCGAAACGAGGTCGAGGACTGCAATCTTCTCGGCAACGTCCACGGGATCGTGCAGCGGCAGGATTACCGCGCCGAGCATCAGGAAGATGCGCTCGGTCACGCCCGCCATAGCGCCCGCGAGCGTGAAGGGCTGCGGCAGGTAGCCATCCTCGGAACCGTGGTGCTCCATCACCAGCAGACCGGAAAGCCCCTTCTCGTCGGCCCAGCGCGCCATGTCGATCGCCGCAGCGTAGAGGTCTGGCACCGGTGTGCCGAGATCGGGTGCGCGCATGTCAAAAGCGAGCGATATGGGGTGATGCTTCATTGTCTGCGTCCTCTTCCTTCCTGCGACCATGCAGTATCGCCCTCGCGCCGACAACTGGCTTGCATAGGAGGTATCACGCGGGCGATAGGTCAGCGAACAGTACGAGAGAGGATCGTCGATGGACATTTCCGAATATGCCGACCGCTACGAATGCATCGCCTTCTCGCGCGAGGGCGGGGTGCTGGAAATGCGCATGCACACGCGCGGTGGACCGGCGAAGTGGGGCACGACCCTGAAAAGCCTGCATGCCGAACTGGGCGATGCCTTTG
This sequence comes from Novosphingobium sp., assembly GCA_020446595.1. Classification (GTDB taxonomy): domain Bacteria; phylum Pseudomonadota; class Alphaproteobacteria; order Sphingomonadales; family Sphingomonadaceae; genus Novosphingobium. The sequence continues at coordinate 52,620 of JAGREJ010000040.1, forward strand.
CAAGGATTGCGCTGGATCGGGAAAACAAGGTGGTGCTGTTCACCGGCACTGGCGATACTTTCATCACTGAATTCGACGATCAGGAAGTCTCGCCCGAGAAGGACATGTCGCACATGTGGGCGCGTATCCATCAGGAAGGTATGGAACTGCTCAACAATCTGCTCGCCGTGCCGGTGCCGATGATAGCCGCGGTCAATGGCCCGGCGACGATCCACGCAGAATTGGCCATGTTGTGCGACATCGTGATTGCAGCCGATCACGCCGAATTCGCGGACCTCGCCCACGTGCCCGGCGGCACCGTTCCGGGCGACGGCGTGCATGTGGTCTGGCCGATGCTGCTCGGCCCGAACCGGGGGCGCTATTTCCTGCTGACCGGAGAGCGGATCGGCGCGGCGGAAGCCAGACAGCTCGGCATGGTTGGCGATGTCGTGCCCGCTGCTGATCTCAAGGCGAAGGCGCGCGAACATGCTGCACGGCTTGCTGCGCTTCCCGCGCCGATGCTGCGCCACACGCGCGCGATCCTGATCCGCGAATTGCGTCGCCGCATGATCGACGAGTTGTCAGCCGGACTTGCCCACGAGGGGCTGGGCATCCTGTCCTACAGCGCACCCTAGGGTCGGGATTCTAGAGGCTCTTCACCAGCACCGGCACATCCGCGAGCGCGCGCATCGCGTCGTTGAGATGGGTGCAGCCTTCCGGCCCGCGCAACTGGAGCAGGACCTCGTCGCGGATCCCGTCCAGACTGGTGCCGACCAACCGCTGCGTATTGGCGACCGCGCCGGGGCATTCCCAGAACGGCAGGATGCGCGGCTCCGGCACCAGCGACAGAATTTCGAGCGTGTCCGGGTCTGCCGTGACGCGCAGGAGGTATTCGTGGATCGCGGTGCGACCACCATCTGCCCGCTTGGCACTGTCCTGAAACGCCGCATCGATCGTCAGCACCCCGGACGAAGGATCGCGCCACATGTCCATCCGGCGAGCGCGGCGGAATCCCGGCCCTTCGTTGAGCGCGAAGTCGTGCCAGCCCAGTGGATCGTCAGGGTTGCGCAACTCGCCGGCGTCGGCAGCGGCCACTTCCTCGACGTTGCGGCGGAAGGTCAGCCCGCTGTTGCCTTCGGCCAGACCCCAGCAGACATTGGCGCGGCCTGCCATCATTTCCTCGAATTCGTGGTCGGACATGTTGGCCCGGCGATCGAGCATCAAGGATGGATCCCACATCGACCACGAGATGTTCGAGACGAGAGCCGAACCCGAAAGATCGTCGAGCACGAGATAGAGCGGCACTGCGTTCTCGACGAGTTCGGGCATGATCTCGCGCACGAACATGCGCAGGTGACCGCCCGCGCGATGCCCCACGATTTCCTGCAGGCGGGACGGTTCGGGCGTGGCCGAAATCGAACGGATGGTCTTGTCGTCCTCCAGAACCGCGCGCAGTTCGGCGTGGTCCAGCTCGGTTCCCGGCTGGTCTGGCGACTCGGTGCGGTAATCGCGCACGCGGCCGATGAACAGGCGCGGCTGGTCGGTCCCGTCGGGCCAGGATACGTCGATACTGGTGGTGCGGCGCAGCGAATTGGCGGGGCGCACCGGTGCGGGGTTGGCGGTCGAGCGCGGCGGCGCAGGCATGGTTTCCATATTCATCTGCGCGCTGTCTCTTTCCGCCTCTGGTTCATCGAATCGATTCTCTGTGCCACCGGATACGGCGGCTGGCAAATCGCGATGAACCGGTCGCGCTCGACGGGCGCGAGACGGTCAGGAGAGCACGCGTCAGGAAAGGACTACGGGGATCGCGGTCATGCCCCGGTGTTCGAGGCCGCCCAGGATCGGAGCAGGCGCATCGGGATCGAGCCGCAGGTTGGGGAAGCGGTCCATCAGGCCATTGATCGCAAGGACCATCTCCTGCTTGGCGACATCCATGCCGAGGCACCGGTGCGGACCGAAGCCGAAGCCCATGTGGTGTTCCTTCTTGCGGAAGATGTCATAGGCCTTGGGGTTCTCGAACACTTCGGGATCGTGGTTTGCCGTGTGCAGGCAAAGCTGGATCTGCGAATTGGCGGGGATGAACACGCCCTCGACTTCGGTGTCCTCGACGCACAGCCGCGGAAAGACCGGGTCGGTCGCGGCCCAGCGCAGGCTCTCGTCCACCGATTGTTCGATCAGCGTGCGATCATCGCGGCAGGCTTCCCAGAACTGGTAGTTCGACAGCAGCGCATAGAGCGTGATGCCGAGCTGACGCCAGGTCGTGCCGCCCCCGGCGAAGATCACCAGCTTGCAGAAGGCGAAGATCTCTTCCTTGGTGAGCTTGCGCTTCGAGCCGTCGTCCTCGGTGACGTCGTTGTCCATCAGGCCGGAAATGACGTTGTCGCCGGGTTCGCGCAGGTTGGTTTCGACCATGTCGTTGAGCACGCGATCGACATACTGGAACGAGGCCATACGGTCTTCCATCGTGATGTCCGCGCCCTGGCCGAAGCTGCTGCGATGCAGGTGAAACCGGAAATCGATCACGCTGCTGCCCTGAAGGCCGATCGCGCGCGTGACCACCGCCATCGGCAGGGGAGCGCACAGCTCGCTATTGAGGTCGCAGCGGCTGTCGCCTGACCGCACGATGCGATCGAGCAGCACATCGACCGTGTCCTGGATGTATTTGGCATTCCACCAGCCGAGCACGCGCGGACGCTTGAACAGCGGCTGGGCCGTGGCGCGCAGGCGCTTGTGCTGCTTGCCGACCATCGACAGGATCGTCGGGCCGACCATCTGCACGATGCTCATCTTCTGATAGCCTTCGGACGAGATCAGCGTGTTCTCGCGCCAGCCGATCTCGTTGGCGCGATAGGAGTAGAAGGTGAAAACCCTGTCGGTGTCCTTCATGTCGAAGGTGCCGCCCGGCAGGCCGAGGTGCTGGCGCATCGATCCTTCCTGCACGGCGCCCTTGGTCAGCAGCGCATCGAGATCGTCCGTATAGTCCTTGCCCTGTTCCGAACCGGCATTGATGCCCTGCTGGTTCACGTCGAACATCGCCTGGTATTCGGGATTGTCCGAGAACAGCGCCGCTTCCAGATTTTCCGCTACCTTGGTCGCCATGGTCATATCCTCTTGGTCTGACTGCGCTCAGCAGCCGATGTTCACGCTGGTCTGGATCTGGAACTCGCGCATGCCCTCGATGCCGCGCTCGCGGCCAAGGCCGCTCATCTTGATGCCGCCGCTCGAAACGAAGCTCGACATCAGGCCGCCGTTGACGTTGACCGCGCCGCTGCGCAGCCTCAGCGCCACTTCCAGCGCCTTGACGCGGTCCGCCCCTTGGACATGGCCGGAAAGCCCGAACTTTGTGTCGTTGGCCATCTCGACGACGTGATCGAGATCGCGATAGCCGATGACGCCGACCACGGGGCCGAAGATTTCTTCCTGCGCGGCGGGGTTCTTGTTGTCCGGAAGGTCGAGCACGGTCGCTTCCCAGAAGTGGCCCTTGTCCATGTGCGCGGGGCGCTTGCCGCCTGCGACCACGGTCCCACCGGCCTCGACCGCGGCATTGGTGAAATGCTCGCAGCGCGCGCGCTGTGCCGCGCTGATGACCGGACCAAGCTGGGTGGCGGGATCGTCGGCGCGGCCGATCTTCAGGCTGGAAACCATCTGCGCCATCTTTTCGAGCACTTCGGCTTTGCTTTCCTCGGGCACGAAAATGCGCGTGCCTAGCACGCAGCCTTGTCCGGCATGCGAACCGCAGACCATCATCGCCTGGATCGGCGCGCTGTCGACCTTGTCGGGCAGGATGATCTGTGCGGACTTGCCGCCCAGTTCGAGCACCAGCCGCTTGAGGGTCGGCGCGGCCTGCTGCGCGACCTTGACGCCGACCACGCAGGAGCCGGTGAAGCTGACCAGATCGACCGCCGGATGCTCGGACATGGTCTGGCCGCCCTCGATCCCTTCCTCGATCAGGAGATTGAACACGCCGGGTGGCAGGCCCGCTTCCTCAGCGGCTTCTGCAAAGACCATTGAAGACAGCGGGGTGAGCGGATTGGGCCGCAGCACCACCGAATTACCGGTCATCAGTGCGGGAACGACTTTCCAGAACGCAGTGTAGAGCGGGACGTTGTAGGCCGAGATCGCGGAGACGACGCCTACCGGCGACCAGCGTTTCAGGCTCTGCACCTGCGAGAACGGCGTGACACGCTCGTGCAGCGGCATGGGATTGTCTTCGATCTCGGGCATCTTGAGGCCCATCTCGATGATGTCGTCGGTCATGCGCAGCGGTCCATCGACCTGTGCCGACATGACGAAGGAACTGATCGGGCAGCCTGCCTCGTCCACCGCCAGCTTGCGCAGAGTGCTTTCGCGCTTGCGCATCGCCTCGCCGAAGCGGGTCATCGCAGCGGCGCGTTCCTTCATCGAAAGGCCCGACCACACGCCGCTGTCGAAGGCATTTCGCGCGGCGAGAATCGCCGCATCGACCTGCGCGGCGGAAACGCTCGCCACCGTATCGACCGTGGTTTCGTCGCTCGGGTTCTCGACCGCGAATTCGGCGCCTTCGCCCCTGACGAACTTGCCATTGATATATGCCGAGTGTTCCAGCGCCCTGCTCCCAAAATTCTAAATAGCGAATTTTTATTCGCCTGTTGAAA
>JAGREJ010000322.1 GCA_020446595.1 Novosphingobium sp.
GACGAGCGATGTTCGATCTCCTCGCAGAAATGCCACAGGAACAGCGAGCTGACCTCGCTGTCGCCCCCGAACAGCACATCGCGATGATCGATGATCGTTCCGAACAGCGGGGTGAAGGCCGATTCAAGCCCGCCCATGTAGGAAAGGTGATACTTGAGGTCGTGCGCTTCGTAGTGTTCGTCGAACATTTCGATGCAGCGGTCGAGCGCCTCCTGCAGGCCGGGATACTTGGCGATCAGCGCCTTGCAGTGTTTGTAGTGCGCCTTCGAGTGAACCATCTCCTGCCGGTTGAACATCTTGCATTCGTCCAGCACGCGCGGATCGGAGATGTGGGCCTCGGCATCCTTCATCGCCTTGCAGAAGTATCGCTCAAGCCCGACAGCCATGAACGAGATGCTGTTCATGAACGCGGAAAACACCCGGTTTTCCGGATTGAAGTAGAAATCGACGTCGTCGAATTGCCAGTCCAGCTGCTTGATCGTCAGGTTGCTCATGGTGCCTTGCCAGCCTTGGTCTCTCTGCCTGCGCGCGATACTATGATCCACACTATATCGCAAGTTGTATGGACGGCGGCGCATCATTGGCTATAGCCCGTTGCTGACCCGGAGGAGAGGAGCCGCCATGTCGATCGTGCCGTTCACCATAGCCATTCCCGATGCCGCGTTGGCGGACCTCAGGGAGCGGCTGGCGCGCACCCGCTGGCCGGGCGAAATCGGCGACAACAGCCAGTGGCAGATGGGCACCAATCTTGCGTACCTGCGCGATCTGGTCGCCTACTGGCAGGAGCAATACGACTGGCGCGCGCGCGAGGCCGAGATGAACGCGCTGCCGCAGTTCAGGACCGAGATCGACGGCGTGCCGATCCATTTCGTCCATGCGAAAGGCAAGGGCCCCAACCCCGTGCCGCTCATCATCAATCACGGCTGGCCGTGGACATGGTGGGACATGCGCAAGATCATCGGCCCGTTGAGCGATCCCGCCGCCTATGGCGGCGATCCTGCGGATTCGTTCGACGTGATCTGCCCCTCGCTGCCCGGCTACGGTTTCTCCAGCCCGCTGACCACGCCGGGCATTCACTTCACCCAGGCTGGCGACCTCTACGTCAAGCTGATGGACCGGCTGGGCTACGACAGGTTCGGCACCCAGGGCGGTGACATTGGCGCAGCGGTCTCGACCATGCTCGGCCATCGCCATGCCGACCGGGTGATGGGCGTGCACGTGCACCTGCTGATCCCGCTCGGCGGGCAGCAGCCCGCGCCCGAGGACTTCGAGGAACACGAGCTGGCTGGCGGCGCCCGGATGATGGACTATTACAGCACCGGCTCGGGCTACATGCACATCCAGCGCACCAAGCCGCAGACCATTTCCTATGCCATGCACGATTCGCCGGTCGGGCTCGCCGCCTGGCTCGTCGAGAAGCGGCGCGACTGGGCGGACACCGGCGGCGAGATCGAATCGGTGTGGAGCAGGGACGAACTGCTCGACAACGTGATGATCTACTGGCTGACCGAAACCTACCTGTCCGCCGCCATGTACTATTACAATCCGGGGCAGGGTGACGGGATCAAGGGCGATTTCATAAACGACAACCAGCCGATGGTGCCGGTGCCGACCGGTGTTCTGCAATTCGCGGGCGATGTCTGGAACCTGCCGCGCAAATGGGCGGATCGCGTCTACAATGTGCAGAGCTGGAAGGTGGAGGAGAGAGGCGGGCACTTCGCGCCCGCCGAAAAGCCCGATGTGATCGTATCGGACTTGCGGCAGTTCTTCCGCCGGTTCAGATGATTGCCAATGTTTGACGGACGCCCCGATCCCGCCACCGGCCTTGCGCACATCGCCGCCGACACCAGCTATCCGTTGCTCAACCAGACCATCGGCCAGTGCCTGCGCGACATGGCCGCGCGGTTCGGCGATCGTGATGCGCTGGTGTGGCGCGAGGGCGAAGACCTCCGCCGCTTCACCTATGCGCAACTGTTGGAAGAGGCGGAGCTGGTTGCATCGTGGCTGCTCGAACGCGCGGCGCCGGGCGACAGGATCGCGATCTGGTCGCGCAATTCGGCCGAATGGGTGCTTGTCGAACATGCCTGCGCGCTTGCGGGCATGGTGGTGGCAGGCTGGAACCCGGCCTGGTCGCAGCGCGAGTGCGAGCACGCCCGTGACCTTACCGAACCGGCCGTGCTGCTGGCCGGATACGACACGCGCGGCGTTTCGCTGATGGAGCGCGCAGGCGAGCTGATGCCTGCGGAGAAGGTGTTTGCGCTGGAGGAGCTGTTCGACACCGTCGAAGGCGCGAAGCGCAAGACCATGCCCGAGGTCGCACAAGACGATCTGTTCCTGATCCAGTTCACATCGGGCACCACGGGCCGCTCCAAAGGCGCGGCGCTCACGCATTTTCAGGCGCTCAATGCCGGCTACCTGCGCTCGGTCGCGGCGGCGATGGACGAGACCGACGTCTGGGTAAACGGTGCGCCGCTCAACCATGTCGGCGGCGCGCTCAGCGTGGTGATCGGCGCGCTCACCATGGGCGCGTGCTTCGTACTCATGAACCGGTTCGACGCGACCGAATACCTCAAGCTCATGCGCGAGACCGGCGCGAGCCGGATCGGCGGAGTGCCGACCATGCTGATCGCACTGTGCGAACATCCCGACTGGCGCCCGCAGGACTTCCATATCCGTTCGATCGGATCGGGCGGGGCCGCGGTGCCCAAGCCGCTGATCGAGCGGCTCAACCGCGAATTCGGTGCGCCGGTGCTGGTCGTGTTCGGTCAGTCGGAAAGCGTGATGATCACCTCGTCGGTGCCGAGCGATCCCCCCGAAGTGGCGGCGGAAACATCGGGCCGCGCCGCGCCGCACGTTGAACTGAAGATTGCCGACGTGGCGACGGGTGAGACCGTGAAGGTGGGCGAGGTCGGCGAAATCTGCGCCCGAAGCCCGATGGTGATGACCGGCTATTTCCGCCAGCCCGAAGCGACTGCCAAGACCATCGATGCGGACGGCTTCCTGCACACCGGCGATCTCGGCTCGCTCGACGCCGACGGCTACCTGCGCATCCATGGCCGCACCCGCGAGGTCATCATTCGCGGCGGCGAGAACATTTACCCCGCCGAGATCGAGGATTACCTGCTCGAACACCCCGACATCGTCTCGCTCGCCGTGGTCGGCGTACCCGACGAACGCTGGGGCCAGACCGTGGCCTGTGCGGTCAAGCTGCGCGACGGAGCGCAGCTTGATGGCGCCGCGATGGAGGCGTTCGCGGCGCAGGGCCTCGCTCACTTCAAGGTGCCGCGTTCATGGCTGGCGCTCGACAGCTTCCCGCTCACCGCCTCGGGCAAGATCCGCAAGGTCGAGGTGGAGAAGATGTTTGTTGAGGATTGATCGTCACCCCGGCCTCCGAGCCGGGGTCCAGCTTTTCCAACGCTGCAAGAAATGAGCTGGATCCCGGATCAAGTCCGGGATGACGGCTAACCAAATTACGTCAAGCCGCCTCCAGCACGCCCAGTTGTTCGGCGATCTCGCGCGAGACCGGCACCGGATATTCGAGCAGCATCTGGCCCATCGACTTGGCCACCGGATCGAGCCGCAGGCACATCGAGCCGCCGCCCTGCAGCGAATTGTTGACCACGAAGTTGATGCCGTGGGTGCCGGGAAGCACGAACCGGTCGATCTTCGGCGCGGCGTCGCTGATGAGGTGCGCATACCATTTGCCGACTTCTTCGGTGGAGAGCGCGGCAGCGATATAGGGCGCAAAGCGCGGCTCGCGCGCGAAGATTCCGACGTTGAACAGGTTGCCCTTGTCGCCGCTGCGCGCCCAGGCGAGCGAGATCAGCGGCACCGTCAGGTCCGCTTCGGCATCGTCGGGATGGCTCGGTTCGGGCGGGCGCACGATAGTTCCCTGTTCGAACCAGCGCGAAGGCTTCGAGGAGAATTCGAGCTGCTTGCCGTCTAGCCAGATTTCGGGCGTGAAATCCGCCTTCTTCACCAGGAACAGGAACACGCGCATCAGGGGGCGCGGCGGCGCCGACATCATGCCGAGGCTCACCGAAGTTCCCGGTGACATCGAGGAAATGCTGCTTGCCTGTTCGCGCAGGAACACGCCGCAGCCGACTGGCTCGTCGTGCGTGACCGAGATCATCGCCACGACTTCGCGCGAGCTCTGCCCGTTCGATCGCGGACCATAGCTCGACTCGGCGCCGACCACTTCGACGTGGGTCTCGTTGAGCGGCTTGTCGTTGCGGTCGCGCAGGATCTTGTTGGTGCGATCGAACAGGGCTTCTGCCTGCCGCCGCGCCTTCTCGGGCGCGTTGATGCCGACGATGGGTTGAAGCGCGGTGGCCTTCCAGCCCTTCGAATAGGTGGCGCAGACCTTGTAGCTGTCGGTTGCGGCATAGCCCTTGACGTTCGTGACCAGCACCCGGTCCGGACCGTCGGGGGTCATCACCACTTCGCTGAAATCGCAAACCGCATCGGGCACGATATAGGCCTGAGGATCGCTGACCTCGTAGATCATCTGCTCGGCCACGGTGCCGATCGAAACAAGCCCGCCGGTGCCTTCGGGCTTGGTCAGTACGAACGAGCCGTCGGCGCGGCACTCGGCGATGGGATTGCCGATATTGGCCGGGTCGGGCACCGATTCCCAATCGGTGAAGGTGCCGCCGGTTACCTGCGTCGAGCATTCGGTGAGGTGGCCGATCAGCGTGCCTGCGGCCAAGAGGTCGAAATCGTCGGGTGTCCAGCCGAATTCGTGGATCAGCGGGCCGAGCGCCAGCGCCGAATCGACCACGCGGCCGGTCAGCACGATGTCGGCGCCTTCGGCGAGCAGGGCAGCGATCGGAAAGCCGCCGAAATAGGCGTTCATCGCCGTGAACTCGACATCGTCGGGCAGCGGCTCGCCGCTGAACATTTCCTTCAGGCCCTTGGCCTGAAATTCCGGGATGCGACCGCGCATATCGTCGCCGGTCACCACGCCGATCTTCGCGGTCAGGCCCTGTTCGGCGAGCACCTTGCGCATCGCTTCGGCGGCGCCGTGCGGATTGAGACCGCCCCAGTTGGTGACGACCTTGCAGCCCTTGGCCAGCATTTCGCGCAGGTAAGGGGTCAGATCGCGCAGGAACGAGACGATGTAGCCGTCGGGATTGGTCTGCGTATCGCTCGACAGCGAGGCCAGCGTCAGTTCGGCAAGACAGTCGTAGACGATATAGTCGCAGCCCGCGTCGATCAGCGCCTGATGGCCGTAAAAGCTGTCGAAGCCGAAAGCGGTGCCGCCCCCGATCTTCACGATCTTGCCGCTGTTCCCCATAGTCCCGATCCTCTTCTCAAATCTTCGATTCAGCCGCGATTGCCCAGCAAGGTGCCCGGCTCGCTCTCTTCGGTTTCGCACATCACCATGCGATTGGCCCTGCGATCAAGGAAGTTTTCCTCGTCCGCCGCAAGTTGTTTGAACACCTCGGCTGGCAACAGGTCCAGCTTGCGCTCGTCCCACGTCCCTTCGACGTCGTACCAGCACTCGGTAATGCAGTCGAAGTCCGGGTCTGGCAACTGTGCCGATCGCGCCAGCGGTTGCCAGCCGGTAAGATAGGTGCGGGTGTAGCGCACCATGTGAGGACACAGATCCGCCGCCAGCGGCGCGTGATTGTTCTCGTAGTAGTCCCTGAAAGCTTCGAAGCTCATGCCTTGCTTGCGCTTCATCAGGAATGTCAGTTTCAGCACGGTTGCTCTCCCCTCGCAGTGCCGATACGCCAAGGATGCAATTGACGGATAGGGAGCAGGAATGTCCATCGCAATCGACATGAAAGGCAAGGTCGCGCTGGTGACGGGCGCGGCATCGGGCCTTGGCAAGGCGACCGCGCTCAAGCTGGCGCGATGCGGAGCGGACCTGTGCCTGGTCGATTTCAACGAGGCGGGACTGGCCGAAACCGCCGCGCTTGCCGGTTCCGAAGGGGGCGAGGTGCTCGCGCACAGGGCCGACCTTTCCGATGCCGACCAGTGCGCTCCTGCCGTCGCGGCCGCTGTCGAACGGTTCGGTCGGCTCGATGCGCTATGCAATGTCGCGGGGATCATAAAGATGGCCCACGCCCACGAGATGCCGCGCGCCGACTGGGACAAGATCATCGCCGTCAATCTCACAGCACCGTTCCTGCTCTCGCAGGCAGCAATCCCGCACCTGCTCGAGAGCGAGGGGGCAATCGTCAACGTCGCCAGCTCGGCGAGCTACATCGGCGAGGCCTACGCCGTCGCCTATTGCTCCAGCAAGTTCGGCCTGCTCGGCATGACCAAGGCGCTGGCGATGGAATATACCCGCCAGCCGATCCGCATCAACGCGGTTGGGCCGGGCGGCATGGCGACCAATATCGGCGCGGAGATGAGCTTTCCTGCCGATCCGGACATGGAGCTGATGAGCCGCTACATGGGACTGCGCGGCATGGTCGAGGTTACCGACGTGGCCGACATGATCGCGCTGCTGGCCAGTCCGACGGGCCGGAGCTTCCACGGGGCCTGCATCAACATCGACGCCGGGATCACCGCCGGGTGAGCGTAGCCGACACAAAGGTAGGGTTTATCGGGCTTGGCCGGATGGGAGGGTCGATTGCCGCGCGAATCCTGGCATCGGGCTACTCGCTAAAGCTGTGGGCGCGCAGGGCAGAATCGATGGCGCAACTGCTGGGTGGAGGTGCAAACGAGGCAGCGAGCATCGCCGAACTTGGAGCATCGTGCGAATATGTCGGGCTGTGCGTGCTCGACGATGCGGCTATTGCCGAAGTGTGCGATGCACTGATCCCCTCTATGCGCGCGGGAAGCCTGCTGGCGGTCCACGCAACCATCGCACCCGATAGCTGCGAGGCACTGAAAGTGCGCTGCGACGAGCGCGGAATCCTGTTCGTCGATGCTCCGGTCGATGGCAGCGGTCAGCAGGCCGAAGCCGGGGAGCTTGTCGTGATGTGCGGCGGGACCGACGAAGCGATCACTGGAGCGCGCCCGGTTCTCGAAACCTTCGGGCGGCTGGTAATCCATCTCGGTCCAGCGGGAGCGGGACAGCGCGCCAAGATCATCTGCAATGCAATGCTGGCTGCCGACCTCGGCCTTGCCCGCGCCGCCATGAACCTTGGCGACAGGTTCGGTCTGGATCGCGCGCAGCTTCACGAGGTGCTGATGAACGGTGCCGCGCAAAGCAATGGGCTTTCGCTCTTTCCGCATCTGACCGGACCGCGCCCCGCGCCCCTGTTGCACAAGGATACCGCGCTGATGCGCGAGGCAGGCGAGGGCAATCCGCACAGCCAGCTGATCGCGCATACCGCGCAGCACTGGCTCGATGCGGCGAAGGCCAGTGGTTGAAACGATGACAGACGGCCCGCCCGAACTGAAGATCAAGTTGCAGATCTATCGCGACGGTCAGGTCGCCATGGGTCCGGGCAAGGCGATGCTGCTCGAAGCGATCGAAGAGGCAGGCTCGATCTCCGGGGCGGCGCGGGCTGTGGGCATGAGCTATCGCCGCGCGTGGATGCTGGTCGATACCATGAACCGTTGCTGGGCCGCGCCGCTGGTCGAAACCGCGCCGGGCGGTCGGGCGAGGGCGGGCGCGCGGGTGACGCCGCTGGGGCGCGAAGTGCTTGGCCATTATCGTGCCTTGCAGAAGCGGGCGGCTGGTGCGCGTTCGATCAGGGCGTGGGCCAGCCTTCAGGACCTGTTGCGATGAGCCATGATGCGCGCCAGCACGCACCCGCCGCGGCTCGCAACCGCGATCCGATCCTTGCCGTGCTGCGTGAGGAACTGCCCGAGAGCGGCCTCGTGCTCGAAGTAGCGAGCGGCACCGGCGAGCACGGCGTCCATTTTGCGCGCGCGCTTTCAGACCTGACATGGCAGCCCAGCGATCCTTCGAGCGAGGCGCTGGCGTCCATTGCTGCGTGGCGCGAGGCGGAGGGATCGGCGAACCTGCTTGCACCTGTGCAACTGGACGCTGCCAGCAACCTGTGGCCGGTCGACAGCGCCGACGCCATGGTCTGCATCAACATGGTGCATATCAGCCCGTGGGAGGCCACGCAGGGGCTGATGCGCGGTGCCGGTCGTCTGTTGCCGCAAGGCGCGCCGTTGATCCTCTACGGTCCCTATCGCCGCGCCGGACATGCGCTGGAGGCCAGCAATGCAGCATTCGACGAAAGCCTGAAGTCGCGCGATCCGCGCTGGGGCCTGCGCG
>JAGREJ010000323.1:0-4549 GCA_020446595.1 Novosphingobium sp.
CGCGCGCAATGCGCTGTCATGCGTCCTGTCCCAGATACTCTGAAGCGACGGTGATGTAGTTCCTTCCGGCATCGCGCGCTGCCTGCGCCGCTTCGACCACGCCCATGCATGTCCGCGCCTTGGCAAGGCGAATCAGCATCGGCAGATTGATTCCGGCGATAACCCCGACCTCTCCGGCGCGCATAAGCGAAATGGCGAGGTTGGAAGGAGTGCCGCCGAACAGGTCGGTGAGGACGATGGCGCCCTGGCCCATGTCCACCGCCCCGATTGCCTTGGCGATTTCCTTGCGCCGACGTTCCATGTCGTCGCTCGGCCCGATGCAGACCGTCGCCACGGCATCCTGTTGCCCGACAACGTGCTCCATTGCATTGACGAATTCCTCGGCAAGCCTGCCGTGGGTAACCAGCACTATTCCAATCATGCGGGGAACACGCTCCGAAAAACCTGCGACATCGCCCCGGGAGCATTTTTCGTCTTCACCGTGGTTGCCCACCTTCGAGTAGGTCGGCAGCCCGCGAGCCCAGGTTGCGGTGCAGCAATGTGGGGGAAAATCCCGAGCCGCGCAAGGCCATCGCGACCTGCTCGGCCATAAAAACCGAGCGATGACGTCCGCCGGTGCAGCCGAAGGCGACATGGACATAGGCCTTGCCCTGCGCGCGGTAGCGGGGAAGCAGGAACAGAACGAGATCCTTTATCCGCGTGAATGCCTCGTCGAAGGCGGGATCGCGCCGGATATAGTCACCTACCGGGTCATCGAGCCCGGTCTGTTCGCGCAGATCCGCCACCCAGTGCGGATTGGCGAGGAAGCGCATGTCGAAAACCAAGTCGGCGACCGGCGGCATCCCCCTGGCAAAGCCGAAACTGGACAGAGTGAGCGTAAGCTCCTGGCCTTCGGCGGTTGCGAAACGCTCGCGCACAGTCTGCTGTAGTTCGTTTGCCGAAAAGTCCGAGGTGTCTATCAGCAGGTCGGCCCAGCGCCGCAGGGGTTCGAGCAGTTCGCGCTCAGCGGCGATCCCGGCAGACGCCGGCAGATCGGTAGCGAGCGGGTGACGGCGACGGGTCTCGTTGTAGCGGCGCTCGAGTTCGTTGCCGCTGCATTCCAGAAACAGGGTGGTCAATTCCAGCTCGCTGCGCTGGCTGAGCGATTTGACCTGCGCGATTATCGCCCTGGGATCGAAGCCGCGCGTGCGGCAATCGAAGCCGATCGCCAACGGTGCGGGCAGGGCATCGGTCTTGGGGACGTCGATCAGGCGATCGAGCAGGCGAATCGGGAAATTGTCGATGGTTTCCCAGCCCAGATCCTCCAGAACCTTGAGCGCGGTGGTCTTGCCCGCGCCCAGCAGCCCGGTGACGAGCAACAGGCGCTGCTTGCCGGGCGCCGCTTCAGAAGTGTCCGACTCCTCGCTCATCGCTCCTTCCAATGGGCCTGCCGGTGAACAAAGGGAAGGGGGCAGTCGCGTCTGTCCCCCTGTGGCACTCGGCGAGACGCTCAGCTTGCCACTAATCCATAGCGATCCAGCGCAAGCTCCGCCCTGAGCGCGAGCACCGGAGCGTCCGGCCAGAGCGCAATCAGCGGGAGGGCAATCCCGAGCCGATCCGTCGCTTCCGCCTGCTCGATAAACCGGGGCGCTTGCCGATCGAGGCGCAGGATCAGTGCCACCGGCGCGCCCTCGCTTACCGGCATTTCGAGCAGTCCGAGGTTGCGCACCTCGATCAGGCCGCGTGTCTCGGGATGCGGGGAGGCGAAGAGCCGCCTGTCTCGTGCTTCCAGCATGACCGAATCGTCGCCGATCAGGCGTGCGCCTCTGTCGATCAGCGCCAGCGCAAGGCTCGACTTGCCGGTTCCGGGTTGCCCTTCGATCAGCACGGCGCGACCAGAAACGTCCACCGTGGTCGCCTGATGGGCCTGCATCACTCCTCGCTCCAGGCAGGCAGGGTTACGACCAGCCGTGCCCCGGTTTGCCCGTCGCTGCGCGGTATCGCGGTCAGCGAGCCCGAATGCGCCTCCGCGATTGTCCGTGCAATGGCCAGACCGAGCCCGCTGTGCTGGCCGAATTCCTCCCCCGCCGGACGGTCCGAGTGAAACCGGTCGAAAATTCGCTCACGTGAACTGTCTGGTATGCCCGGCCCATGGTCCGAGACCGAAATCCCCACCGTTTCGGTATCGCCGGTGATCGCGATCTCTATCGGCTCGCCCTCCGGCGAGAACGAAACTGCGTTGTCGAGCAGATTGTGGAAGACACGTTCGAGCCGCGATGGGTCTCCCGCCACAAACGGATTGGCGGTGTTGACCTCGATCACCGCACCGCCGGACCCGTTCGCGCTGCGGCTGTCGCGTTCGGCAACGAGCGCGCGAATCAGGTTCGCGATGTCCAGGCGCTCGAAGTCCGTGCGACTCAGTTCCGCGTCGATGCGACTGGCGTCGGCAATTTCGGTGACCAGACGGTCGACACGCCGCACATCCTGCCGCGCTACGTCGAGAAGTTGCGCGCGCAAATCGGGATCGTCGACGCGGGGCAGGGTCTCGAGTGCGCTGCGCAAGGACGTAAGCGGATTCTTGAGCTCGTGCGAGACGTCGGCAGCAAAGCTCTCCACGGCATCGATGCGTTGACGCAGGGCGGCAGTCATGTCGGATATGGCGCGCGCCAGCAGACCGATCTCGTCGCGCCGATCGGGCAGGCGGGGAACGACGACCTCGCGGTCGCGTCCGGAACGCACCCGCACGGCGGCGCGGACCAGCGTGCGCAGCGGCTGCACGATGGTGCGGGCGAGGAACAGCGAGAGCAGCACCGAGATTATCAGCGCCGTTCCGACCACGATGGCGAGCGTCTGGCGCGCATCGCGCACGTTCTGTGTGATGTCGCGCGCATTGCGCGTGGTCATCAGGACAGCGCCCTTCTCGCCAATCGGGGTCGCCGCATTGATGACCGGCGTGCGGTCTGGCGCGCGGCGCTGGAAGATCACCGTGGCCTTGCTTTCGGCCGCTTCGGCGATCTCGGGCCAGTGATCCGCCCCGGTATCCTCGGGATCGACATAATCGGGGATCGGCGGCGCTCCGAGCACGAAGTCCATGCCCTGGTCGAGCAATCGCCCTGCGGCCTGCAGCCGCGATTCCTGGTCGGGGTCGACAAACCGGAATGCCGGCTCACCCAGCTCGAAGGTATCGACCAGTAGTTTTCCTTCAGGGTCGTACAGGCGCAGCCGCAGGTTCTGGCCCGCACCGATCCTCACCAGCCGCTCGCTGACATCTTCGGGCCTGCTTCCCGCCAGTGCCTCGGCGGCAATCTGCGCCTCGGCGGTTGCGAGGATGAATCGCTCTGCCAGCAGTTCCTTGCGATAGCTGTCGATGTAGAACAGGCTTCCCGCCAAAAGGGCCAGGGCGATGATATTGACCGCCAGGATGCGAGCGGTCAGCGAGGTGCGCCATGGCCACTTGCCACCTGGATCGATCCACGAGGCCGGCCTGTCAGTCATCCGCAAAGGAGTAACCGGCGCCGTAGAGCGTATCGATCGCTCCGAATCGCGGATCGACGGCCCTGAACTTGCGGCGCAGGCGCTTGATATGGCTGTCTATGGTGCGGTCGTCGACGAACACGTCTTCGCTGTAGGCCGCGTCCATCAGCTGATTCCGGCTTTTCACCAGACCGGGACGCATCGCCAGCGCCTCGAGAATGAGAAATTCGGTAACGGTGAGCGAGACCGGAATGTCATCCCACATCACTTCATGGCGCGCCGGGTCCATCCGCAGCCTTCCGCGCACGATCGGCTCGGGCAAGTCTTCCTGTTCGGAGGGGCGCAAGGCCGCCTCTACCAGTTCGCTGCGGCGCAGAATCGCCTTGATCCGCGCCACCAGCAGCCGTTGGCTGAACGGTTTGGTGATATAGTCGTCCGCGCCCAGGGCCAGGCCAAGCGCCTCGTCCGGCTCCTCATCGCGCGAGGTCAGGAAGATGACCGGCACGTTGGACTGGTCGCGCAGTTTCTGCAGCAGTTCCAGCCCGCTCATGCGCGGCATCTTGATGTCGAAGATGGCAAGGTCGGGCGGGTTTTCCAGAAGCGCGCCCAGAGCCGTGTGCCCGTCCGAATAGACGCGCGTCGCGAACCCTTCCGATTGCAGGAGGATCGACAGGGTCGTCAGGATATTGCGATCGTCATCGACCAGCGCGATGGTGCGGCGGCGGTCGGGCTCCGCTTGCTCGTTGCTGGTTCCGGCGTGAACTTCGGCTGTCATTGCGGGTCTTGACTACCCGGTCGAACAAAAACTGACAACGCGGGTTGCTTCGTTTCCGTTTAAGGTTCGTGGACGGCGGTTGCGCAGCAAATTGACGATTCGGTGCGGCTCGACTATGCGCGGCACGATTCTGAAACACTTGTGGAATATACGTGCAGGCCGCCCAAGAGCGGGCAGGCACACGATGGAGAGCAATTTGACCACCGCCAGCCTGAGCTACCCGCTCGATCGCCAGGGGATCGAGACAACTGCAACCATTTTCGCGAACCTCGGCACCGCGCCACTGGTCGAGCATGCCGTCCGCAATGGCGAAGGATTGCT
>JAGREJ010000323.1:4639-6487 GCA_020446595.1 Novosphingobium sp.
AATGCCGTCTGGTGGGGCAAGACCAACGTGGGGATGAGCCCGGAGCACTTCGCCGCACTCAAGGCCGATTTTCTGGCGGCGCTTGCCGATAAAAAGCAGCTTTATGTGGCCGACCTGTTCGGCGGCTCCCAGCCGGAGCACCGCGTCAAGGTGCGTGTCATCAACGAACTGGCTTGGCACAATCTGTTCATCCGCACCCTGCTGGTGCGTCCGGGCGCAGCCGATCTCGCCGACTTCGCGCCGGACTACACGATCATCGATCTGCCAAGCTTCAAGGCCGATCCCGCTCGCCACGGTTGCCGCGGCGAAACCGTGATTGCGGTCAACTTCACCGAGAAGCTGATCCTGATCGGCGGCACCGCCTATGCCGGCGAGATGAAGAAGAGCGTGTTCGGCATCCTCAACTTCCTGCTCCCTGAAAGCGGCGTGATGCCGATGCACTGCTCGGCCAACATCGGCCCTGACGGCCGGACCGCAGTGTTTTTCGGCCTGTCGGGCACTGGCAAGACTACGCTTTCGGCCGATGCCAGCCGCACGCTTATCGGCGATGACGAGCATGGCTGGTCCGACACCGCCGTCTTCAATTTCGAGGGCGGCTGCTATGCCAAGATGATCCGCCTTTCCGAGGAAGCCGAACCGGAAATCTACGCAACGACTCGGCGTTTCGGCACGGTGCTGGAAAATGTGGTGATCGATCCCGATACCCGCGAACTGGATTTCGACGACGCCTCGCTGGCCGAAAATTCGCGCGGTTCCTATCCGATCGAATTCATTCCCAACGCCTCGGCGGAAAACATGGGGCCGGTTCCGGCAAATATCATCATGCTGACCGCCGATGCCTATGGTGTGCTGCCGCCGATTGCGCGGCTGACCCCGGATCAAGCAATGTATCACTTCCTTTCGGGCTATACCGCGCGCGTCGCCGGCACCGAAATCGGCGTGACCGAGCCGGAAGCGACTTTTTCCACCTGTTTCGGCGCGCCGTTCATGCCGCGCCACCCCAGCGTCTACGGAAACCTGCTCAAGGAGCGGATCGCCAAGGGTGGGGTGAAGTGCTGGCTGGTCAATACCGGCTGGTTCGGCGGCAAGGCGACGCAGGACGGCATCAGCCGCATGCCGATCAAGGCGACCCGCGCGCTGCTCAATGCGGCGCTCGACGGCAGTCTCAACGATGTGCAGTTCCGTGAAGACCCGAATTTCGGCTTCGAGGTGCCGGTCGCGGTACCGGGCGTGGACAGCGCCCTGCTCGATCAGCGTTCGGCCTGGGGCGATCCGGCGGAATACGACCGCACGGCGCAAAGCCTGGTGCGCCAGTTCATCGAGAATTTCGCACAGTTCGAGGCGCACGTCGACGAAGGCGTGCGCAAGGCGGCCCCGGTCGCCGCCTGAGCATCCTTGCGCTGTCACGTCACATCTGCATGATGCCTCCACCGATATGACGGAGGTCTACCATGGGTTTGCTTGACGGAATTCTGAAGAACATTGCCGGTGCGCCGGACGATGTGGCCAATCTGGCGTCGAAGCTCGGCATCGATCCGGCAATCGCCGAGACGGCCGTCGCCGCGCTCGGCAAGGCGCATCAGGATCCCGGCGACACCATCGAAGTCGCGGCCCAGAGCACCGGGATCGATGCTGGCGTGCTCAATCAGGTGCGCGATGCCATCGGCGGGGAGGGCTCGCTCGCAAGTTTCGCCAGCATGCTGGACCGCGATGGCGACGGCAATCCGCTCAACGATATCGCCGGCCTGGCTGGCGGTCTGTTCGGCAAGAAATAGCGAAAGCCGACGAGAAAGGCCGCGCCGGAACTCCCGACGCGGCCTGCTTGTTTGCTGGTAGGCCGAAAATCAG